>JAZGBI010000071.1 GCA_036476315.1 Candidatus Neomarinimicrobiota bacterium
GGATTTTTTCATTCTGACCTCCTTTTGCTATTTCTCCTCAAGAAATATTTCCTCTCTCAATTTTTCTATCCTGGCTGCCGCATATTCGGCCACCTTTTCATCGAAATCACAACCGTATTCACGCACATGCTTCAGATATTTCTCATAGTGCGATAACGCCATTTTGCGATCCGCATAATGCTTATCATAGATTGCGGCAACATAAAACACCAGTTCACACCGATCTGCATCGTATTCCAAAGCTTTTTCATAGGCTTTGACTGCGTTATCATATTCCTCTTCAGATTCGTACAACTTCGCTGATTCCACGAAGATATCAGGATAGAAGCTCGGTAATGCCAAGGACAGCGCTTTGCCGTAGAGCCTTTGCGCCCTTTCATGACTGCCTAGTTCCTTATTTGTGATACCATGATAAAAACAGTTCAGAGCACTGGTACTATCTTTCTGGAATGCTTGACCAAACGCATTCCTAGCCGATGAAATCTCTCCAGTATAGTAATGACAAAAACCCAAACGCTGAAAAACGACCGCTGATGAATCTCCCAAGGATATCAGCTTGTAGTATGTTGATCTGGCCCTCCAGTAGTCACCAGTGCTAACCAGAAGATCCCCTCGTTGACGGAGAAGAGCCAGATGTTTAGGATGTTTCCGTAGACATTCAGTTACGACCTTGAGTGCCGAGTCAAATTCTTCCAAATCGCGATAAACGCGACTCAAATGAAGTACAATCACCGGACTGCCAGGGTTTATTTGATGGGCATTCCGAAGATGGACCTTGGACAGGTCTAAATCACCAGCATGGTACGCACATACTCCCAATTTCATTGAGACATAAGACTTTGTTGGGGAATGTTGTAGCAAGGGACGAAATGTTTCACTTGCACGACCATATCTTTGTTGTTTCATGTAGACATCTCCGAGCTTCAGACGAGCAGAAGGATTGGAAGAATCTGCGCCCAAAACCGTTTCAAACTGCTTTTGTGCCTGCGATAAATGGCCTAATTCCATGTAGCATCTTCCCAATGCAAGCATGATATTGACATCATCCGGATCCAGCAGGTTTGCCCTTTTGAGTAGTAGTAGCGCCTTATTGTATTCGGACATGGACTGATAAGCACTACCTAGGATGAAAAAGGCTTGGACGTACAATGAATCCTCGGCAACGATACGTTCCAATATCTCTATTGCCTGAAAATAATCACCTTTCTGGAGTTCTCTCTTTGCATTATTCAAAAGGTCGATTCCTGAATCAATCCCGGCCTGAATCGTGGGCTGGTCTTGAGGGACTTTGATGATGGTGGCTGTGACATTTGAGGTGATTACAAAAAGAGGAAAGATTGAGTAAGAAAATAAAATATGCTCAATACACTTCACAGATAGAAATTACGGCGCATCCGGTGAAACTCCAAAAATGGCCGTAAGCTTTACCCCAAAACAGGTCAAAACAACGAAAGTTCGTTGGGAACCGTCGTGGGCCAATCGGGCTGTTTTGCCGCGAACCTAAATGTGCGCGACTTACAGTCTATCCTACACCCAATTGCAGCCAGATTGCAGCCTAATTGCAACCCAATTCACTTCTTCCGTCGAGAAACACGTGAATCACCAGCCCTCCCCGCCCGCACAGCGTGCGAGGGGCTGGTGGATAATTCTGTTGTTTTTTCCCTGAAGACCTGGACAAATTCTTTCGTCGATACCATGTTCTGTCTCGAGTGTAAATCAGAATATCAAGAGGGAGTGGAGATTTGTGTTGACTGCAATACCACCCTCGTTGGTGAACTTCCGGAGGAAAAACCCCCAAAGGAGGTGAAATGGATTCCACTCCACGAGCTTCCCGGTCAGATGTACGCGGAGATGGTAAAAGAGATCCTCGAAAAAGAAGGAATTCCCAGCTACATCAAGGCCAATTTTCTCACTGGTGCCTACGGCATTAAAGGAAGTTTTGCCGGGTCACGCGCCACCCTTTACGTCCCGGAAGAACACGCTAACAGAGCCGGTTCAATTCTCAATCAAATGCTGGATCATATTTAATGAGCGGACGATTCAAAGCCATTAAGGGCGCTAAAGATCTGCTCCCTTCGGAAACTGTCCGGTGGCGGGCTCTGGAGTCCACGATCCACGACTTCATGGCACGATGGGGATACGGAGAAATTCGTACCCCTGTGTTCGAACAGACGGAGCTGTTTGCGAGAAGTGTGGGCGAGGAGAGCGAAATCGTTTCGAAACAGATGTATACTTTCCTCGACCAGGGGGAAAACAGTCTCACCCTGAAGCCCGAACTCACCGCTCCCGCTATGCGCGCCTACATCCAGCACGACCTTTCCCGCTCGGGCGCCCTCACAAAACTCTATTACATCGACTCCCTCTTCCGGCAGGAGCGTCCCCAGGCTGGAAGACTGCGCCAGTTTCATCAATACGGCGTGGAAGCTATCGGCTCACCTCATCCCGAACAGGACGCAGATGTCATTGCCCTCGCCTACAAACTGCTTGAAGAACTAAATATCAAGAATATGACTCTTCTTATCAGCAGTATCGGGTCAGAAGAATGTCGGACCCGGTACCGTGACGCTCTCACAGACTACCTCTCTCCCTTCCGGAATGACCTGAGCGAAACGAGTCAGAAAAGACTCCAGACCAACCCCTTGAGAATTCTCGATACCAAGGACCCGGAAGAACGAGGAATTCTGCAGGATGCTCCTCACCTGTTGGACTATCTCGATGGAGATGATCGGAAACACTACGACGGCGTCAAAAAGTATCTCACGGATCTCGACATACCGTACGTGGAGGCCCCCATACTCGTTAGGGGCCTTGACTACTATTCCCGCACCACCTTTGAGATCACCCATCCCGGTCTCGGAGCCCAGAATGCCCTTTGTGGCGGTGGCCGTTACGACAATCTTATCGAAGACCTGGGGGGGCAACCCACTCCGGCTGTGGGCTTCGCCGCAGGAATTGAGCGGATACTTCTCGTCCTGGAAGAGGGGCAGACTGCCCCGATAAATGGCGGGATAGCCGTCTATGCGGTTGCGGCAAGTGACGAGGCAAGACGGGATATTTTCAGGCTTGTCAGAGACCTGCGGGAAGAACGAATCCGAGCGGAATTCGATACTCTTCGCCGCAGTTTGAAAGCACAGATGCGCGAAGCCGACCGTATGAACTGTACTCATGCCGTCATAATTGGAGAGGATGAGCTGAAAGAGGACCGGGTCCTTGTGAAGAATCTCTCAACCGGCAAACAGGCTGATGTGAAGACGGAGCGCCTGGTAAGCCATCTTCGCAATGGGGACTGATATGGATTTTCTCCTGAAATAAGAGATGCCACCCCAGCCAATCGGGATAGCATCTCTTAGCTGGCATCTTACCCCTACAAAATACATACGAGATTGCTTCGCTCCGCTCGCAATGACGAGAACCAAGGAAAGTCAAGGCGGGATCGCCTGCCCACTCCCGACTAGAGGGAGGGCACGCGGGCAATGACGAACCGAGGGATTGCTAGTGTTTCCTGTATCCCTTCTCCTTTATCTTTTTCCTTTTATCTTTTGCCTTGTTTGTTTGCGAAATCTGTGAAATCTGTGGTTTCCACCTTCCCATTTACCTCTTTGATTTTGTCCTTCCCGTCGTAAATTTTTCACGCGCGAGAGAAAACGATGGCAGAACGATCACTCATAGTTGTGGAATCCCCTTCGAAGGCCCGGACGATTAACCGGTACCTGGGAAAGGAATATCGCGTGCTCGCCTGCAACGGTCACATTAAGGATCTGCCCGAGCATGAATTGGGTGTTGACATTACCGATAACTTCAAGGCTACGTACGTACTTCTCCCCAAAAAGGCAAGAATCATCAAAGACATCAGAGAAAAGGCCCGGAGTGCCCCCGCGATTCTCATTGCCACCGATCCCGACCGGGAGGGGGAGGCAATCGCCTGGCACCTCGCAACGGAACTCAACGGGAGATCGAACAAAATAAAACGGGTCCTCTTCACGGAGATTACTCCCAGTGGCATCAAGGAAGGCATCGAGAATCTCCGGGGCGTGGACATGAATCTCGTGGACGCCCAGCAGGCAAGACGGATCATCGACAGGATCGTGGGATTCAGAGTCTCTCAGTTTCTCTGGACGGTTCTCTTTGACGGCCTCAGTGCGGGGCGCGTTCAGTCCGTGGCCCTCCGGCTGGTTTGCGAAAGACACAAGGAAATCGTGGACTTCGAGCCTGTGGAGTATTGGACACTTGATGTGGATCTCAAGACGAAGTCAGACGAAGTCTTCACCGCCCAGCTCTACCGCGTGGAGGGAGAGAAGCCGGATATTTCCACCGGGGAAGAGACGGGAAAGATTCAAGAAGCCCTCGAAGATGCCAGCTTTCAAGTATCTTCCATCGAGCGCAAGAAGATCAAGAAAAATCCGTTTCCACCGTTTATCACAAGCACGCTCCAGCAGGACGCTTCCGTGCGACTCAAGCTTTCACCCACCCGGACTATGAGAATCGCCCAGAAATTGTACGAGGGCGTCGACATAGGAAAAGGGGAGCCTATCGGTCTTATTACCTACATGAGAACCGATTCGACGCGCCTTTCCGATCAGGCCGTCAAGGCCTGCCGGGAGGTGATCTCGAAAGAGTTTGGTTCCAACTATCTCCCCGCCGGGCCCCGCATCTACAAACAGAAGAAAAAGACCGTCCAGGGGGCCCACGAAGCCATTCGACCGACCGATCCGTCTCTGATGCCTGAGAACCTTACTGACAGACTGGAAAAGGATGAACTGAAACTGTATCGCCTCATATGGCAGAGATTTGTCGCCTGCCAGATGGCCCCTGCGGTGCTCGACCAGACCACCATCGTCGTTTCCGCGAATTCCTCGCATCTCTTCCGGACGACAGGCTCCACGACGACGTTCGACGGGTATAGAAAGGTCTACCCTGTCTCAAAGAAAAAAGACGAGCTCGAGATGCCTCAAGAAATCGAGGAAGGGGAGCAACTAGAGAAACTCGCATTCAAACCGGAACAGCATTTCACAAAACCTCCCCCCTCCTTCACCGACAGCTCTCTCATCAAGGAGCTGGACAGTCTGGGGATTGGGAGGCCCAGCACGTTTGCCGAAACCGTGTCGCGTCTTTTCAAACGTGAATATGTCAAACAGGAGAAAGGAAAACTTATCCCGACGGAAACGGGACTCATGGTAAGTCAAATCCTTACAACAAATCTACCGGATATCTTTGACGTCGGTTTCACCGCGAAGATGGAAGAGGAACTGGATGAAATTGAGACGGGAAAGCAGGACTATCTGGAAGTCCTGAACGACTTCTACAGACCCTTCCAGGCGTCCATGGAGGCGGTCAGCGGACGCAAGAAGGAGATCAAAGATTCTTTGAGGGAAAAGACGGACGAGGTGTGCGAGGTGTGCGGCAGTCCCATGGTTAGCAAATGGAACCGCCGTGGCCAGAAATTTCTCGGCTGCTCCACCTTTCCCGAATGTCGAAACACAAAATCATTGACCACAGAAGAGGAGAAGGAGCCTGAAATTCTCGAGGGTAAAGTATGTCCGGAATGTGGCAGTCGGCTCCTGATAAAAACAGGAAGATTTGGGCGTTATGTGGGGTGCGAGAACTACCCCACATGCAAACACACAGAATCTCTCACGACGGGCGTTATGTGCCCGAAGACGGGATGCGGGGGCGAAATTGTGGAGAGGACCAGCAGAAAGAAGAAGAAGACCTTTTTCGGGTGCAGCCGTTATCCCGAGTGCGACTACGTGTCGTGGTACAGACCGGTCCTCCATCACTGCCATGAATGTGGGAACCACTTTGTCGAAGAAAGAATGACGAAAAAAGGTGATGCCTATTTCCTCTGCCCCCACTGTAAAACAAGGTACAATTCCCTATCCGAAGAAAAAGAGTCCCCGTATCAAGAAAGGATGGACGTGGAATGAGAATGAAGTTAATTATGGTTGCCACGCTGATTCCGCTAACCCTCCTCAAGGCGGAAAACGAAGAAGCCGTCATCCGGGAACTGAAACAGACCTTAATGGCATCGTGTTTTCACGGCACTGTGGCCGAGCACGGCGATGCGGAAATGGAGGCGGAGATCCGGGAAATGGTATTCCAGGGTAGAACCAAACAGGAAGTGGTTGACCATTACATGGGGATTTACGGTGAGAGGATCCTCGCTACCCCCATAGCCCGCGGGTTTAACCTGATGGCTTGGTTTGTTCCGCTTGGGGTATTCCTCGTGGGTGTTCTTGTTTTCGTCAATTATCTAAAACACCGTTCCGGGGAACCCGTGACTGAAGCGGTCATACCTGAAAGAGAAAAAACACCCTACGATGACATCATCGAGAGGGAATTGAGGGAAATGGAGTGATCTTGACTGGAGAAATGGAGGACTGGAGAATTGGAGTAATGGGTTGAAATTCGGTGATTTGGAGAAAACTCCTGTGATTGATTATACGAAGAGACAGAACATAAATCGCGGACACATGAAACTTGACGTTTGGAGGAAGGCCACCGAACTGTTCAAAATGATCTGGAAACATACACATAGTAATTCAAGTATGGATTTTAAACTACGATCGCAGATAAACAATTCAGCACAATCCGTAGCCTCAAATATAGCGGAAGGTTACAGCCGCCGTTCGGTAAAGGAATACATTCGGTTCACATATATTGCCCTATCTTCCATGTCAGAGACATTGACACGACTCATTGGTCTTCGAGAGACAGGGCAAATTTCAGGTGAGCAATTCGAACAGATAGACAAGTTACACTATGAGGTCGAGAATAAACTTCTGAAGCTCATTAAGTCTCTGGAAACAAAGCGCGACAGCTCAGACTGGGTTGATCGCATCCACGACAACCTGGAAGAGTTCAATGCGTGATGTCAAGCATTTGTTGTCTAGCCCCGTTCTAAGACGATCATTTGGACGACCATCCAATTCTCCATTTCTCCATGACTCCACTTCTCCATTAGAAGGATTACAGGACCAGATCAGTTATGAGTGAAGTAATGGAAAAACTAGTCTCCCTCTGCAAACGGCGAGGATTCATCTTTCCGAGCTCGGAGATTTACGGTGGATTGGAGGCCACTTACGACTACGGTCCCCTGGGTGTGGAACTGAAAAACAACGTGAAGCAGCTCTGGTGGAGAGATGTGGTCACGAGCCGGGAGGACGTGGTGGGAATGGATTCGGCCATACTCATGCACCCAAAGGTGTGGGAAGCGAGTGGACATGTAGAGGAATTTCACGACCCCATGGTGGACTGCAAGAACTGCAAAGCCCGGTTCCGGGCGGACCAGATTGACCTGAAAAAACCGTGCCCAAATTGTGGAAAGACAGACTGGACAAATCCGCGCCAGTTCAATCTTATGCTGAAAACGCACTACGGACCGACCAGCGACTCTTCTTCAGTCATCTACCTGAGACCTGAGACGGCCCAGGGAATATTCGTCAATTTTGTCAACGCCCAATCGACGGCGCGTATGAAACTCCCCTTTGGAATCGCCCAGATCGGCAAGGCATTCCGGAATGAAATCACCACCGGGAATTTTCTCTTCCGCACACGGGAATTTGAACAGATGGAACTGGAATTTTTCGTTACACCTGAAGAGTCCTCAAAATGGCTCGACTTCTGGGTGCAGAACCGGTTCGACTGGTATAAGTCCCTTGGGATCTCTGAAAAAAAACTTCGTCTCCGCCAGCACGAAAAAGATGAACTGGCCCACTACGCTGTGGACTGCCACGACGTAGAGTACGAATTCCCTTTCGGCTGGTCGGAACTTGAAGGAATTGCGGATCGTGGAACCTACGATCTGGATCAACACGTAAAGTACAGCGGCAAGAAACTCACTTGGTTCGATCCCTCATCGAATGCTCACATTACCCCTGCCGTGGTGGAATCTTCTGCCGGAGTGGACCGGCCGGTTCTCATGATCCTGGCGGACGCCTATCACGAAGAAGAAGTTAAGGGAGAGCAGCGTGTGGTTCTCAGGCTCAGCCCCAGACTGGCTCCCACGAAGGTCGCCATTTTCCCCTTGGTGAACCGGGACGGAATGCCTGAAATCGGCCGGGAGATATTCAATGATCTGAAAGGCGAATTTCCCACTTTCTACGATGACGGAGGATCCATCGGCAGAAGATACAGACGACAGGATGAAGCGGGAACTCCTTTTGGGATTACCATCGATTCACAAACGCTGGAAGATCAGACGGTGACGGTTCGCGACCGGGATTCCATGCAACAAGAAAGGGTCGCCATGGGTCAAGTTTCCTCATATCTCGGGAAAAAACTCAGATAAGCCACCTGCAAGAGTCTCGAAAGAGATGACCTTTTCGAGTCCCATCATCCCAACTGACGTCTCTGTCATCATACCGACGTTCAACCGGGCACACCTTCTCCCACGTGCCCTCGACTCGGTTCTCGCCCAGACACACGTGCCCCGCGAAATTATTGTTGTAGACGACGGCTCCACCGACAGAACGGCCGCACTTCTCAGGGACGATTATCATGGCGTCATCTATTTGCACCAATCCAATTCCGGCGTGAGCGCCGCCAGAAACAGTGGAATTCGAAAAGCGAAAGGTAGATGGATTGCCTTCCTGGACTCCGATGACAGATGGCTGCCCCGTAAGCTCTCTCGTCAGCTGCACGATCTCACGGGAAATCCTGGGATGAAGATCTGCCACACCGATGAGATCTGGATTCGAAATGGGCACAGGGTAAATCCAAAGAAGAAGCACGACAAGAGTGGCGGCTGGATTTTCCGGAACTGTTTGCCCCTGTGTTGCATATCTCCGTCAAGTGTCTTGATTCATCGCACCGTCTTTGATACGGTGGGGCTATTCGACGAAGCCCTTCCCGTATGCGAAGATTACGACCTCTGGCTGCGTATCACAGCCCGATTCCCGGCTCTTTATCTGGATGAAAAACTCCTTATCAAGCACGGCGGCCACCCGGATCAGCTTTCCCGGAAGTATTGGGGCATGGACCGTTTCCGCATCCGGGCTCTTCAAAAAATTCTCGAGTCGGGAATCCTTTCCCAGGAGGACCAGGAAGCGACTCACAGGACCCTGGAAGAAAAGCTGGACATCTATCTCAAGGGAGTCCGCAAACGTGGCAGATGGGAAGAGGCCGCAGCTTTTGAAAAGGAATTTGTGGGTCTGTCATGCTGAACATCGTTGTGGCACTGTCTGCCGAGGCGGAACCGATTGTTCGTCACTTCGGTCTCGTTCCCCGGAACGGAGCTGCTCGTTTCAAAACGTACGGAAACGATGAAATCCCTGTCCGGCTCGTGGTGTCCGGTGCCGGTAGAAAGCTCGCGGCCATGGCTGCGGCCTTTCTTGGCGAGAAAAGTGGAGCTTCCAACCAAACGGCCTGGTTGAACGTGGGCATTGCCGGTCAGAGAAATCTCCCTGTGGGAACCCCTGTGCTGGCAGACAGGATCACTGACGATACGACGGAATCCTCATGGTACCCCCCTATCCCATTTCAACCGTTCTGCAAAACGTTTCCGGTAAGAACGGTTGATCAGCCCGTCAGTGACTATCCCACTGATGATGTGTATGATATGGAGGCGTCTGGCTTCTATGGGGCGGCCAGTAGGATGTCCAATCCGGGGACGGTACACGTATTGAAGGTGATATCGGACAATCGCCTCACCCGTGTGGAGAGCATCTCCCGGAACGGAGTCATCCGGCTCATGGAGGATCGCATGGGAGGAATAGAGCGGATCGTTACATCCCTCATGGAGCTGACGGTAAACGAAGAAGAAACGGCGGAAAATGAAGATTGACTATGCCAGACGGTTTTCGTCTTTCAGCGACCAGGCACTTTACCAGAGCCTGGATGAAAGACTGCGGTTGTATGTCCGGGAGATGGGGTTCAGGTACCAGCTCACGTTTCAGGAACTTCGCCAGATGACCGAAATCTCTGTTGATCTACACATGTGGGATGAGGAACCCATCCACGTCCCAGGCAGACCATCCAAAGAAGAGATGCTTCAGACAGTCAAGGATCGCTGGCTGGCCCTTCGTGAAGAGGAAACACGTTATCCGTCCAAGCCCTCAGCCCGCCCGTTCTCTCCTGAATCAAAGAAGAAAACACTTGCCGTCAACCAGGGAAACAATGGCGTCTTCGGTATGTGTCCCGTTGCCTCGGAAAAAACGGTTTGCTGCAATCTTCACACCATCGATACTGTCCAGGGGTGCGGCTTCGGATGCAGCTACTGCAGCATACAGACTTTCTATGATCCCGGAAGCATTGCGGTGGATAACAATCTTTCTGAAAAGCTCGCCAATATCTCTCTCAACCCCGAAAGGAATTACCATATCTGTTCCGGCCAGTCGTCTGATTCGCTGCTGCTTGGGAATCAAAATGGCATTCTGGATGCCCAGTTCGAATTCGCCCGTATGAACCCAAATGTGCTCCTGGAGTTGAAGACCAAGTCGAAAAACGTGCGGTACCTTATTGAGGCGGATGTGCCCCCAAACGTGTTTGTCAGCTGGTCCCTGAATCCTCAACTAATCATTGACAATGAAGAGCACCGTACAGCCTCGCAGGAGCAGCGACTCGACGCGGCCCGCAGGGTGGCGGACAGGGGAATTCGAGTCGCGTTCCATTTTCATCCCATGATTTACTACCGGGGCTGGAAGGAGGACTATTCCCGCTTAATACAGAATGTTCTTTCTCTATTTTCACCGGAAGAAGTTGTCATGGTATCCTTCGGTACGCTGACCTTTATCAAGTCGGCAATCAAGAATCTGAGACTCACGGGATTGCCGAGTAAGGTTCTTCAGATTCCCATGGAGGAAACGGCAGGGAAATATTCTTACTCTATTGGAACAAAAGAGGAGATGTTCCGCACCGCCTGGGATGAGTTCCGACCCTGGCAGGACAGAGTCTTCTTCTACCTTTGCATGGAGAGCCGTGAACTGTGGGAGTCGGTTTTCGGCTTCTGTTATGACAGCAACGAAGAGTTTGAACAGGCCATGCTCCAGGACCTTGCCCACAAACTCAGAATCAACGGCCAGCCGCATACCCTCAGTTAGTTCTCCCTTCGGCGTCTCTTGGCTCCCTTCTTCCAAAGTAAGCACAGGATAAAGAGGTTAATTCTTTTGGTACATAAACAGGTTTGTTGTTAGCCGCCGATTGTGGGAGCTGTGTTGAAAATGTTTCTTGTTCCGTACTTTACTTGGTCGCAAGAAAAGTACTGCAAAATCTCAAGATCCTGTGGAGAACTCCGGCTGAAAAATCCTCCCGCCCGGTCTGGTCTCTCCGGAGGAATCAATTAAACTCCCCCGAAAGCCATCGGGGTCAAACAGCAATTGATTCTGATCTCCGTCGAGCCCAGCCCGTTTCAATGCGAAACGATTTTTAGGCCGTTTTTTTTGTTTCTGGGTGTCGCATGAGAAATATTCAGCCTCGTATGGTTCGAGGTCAGCGAAAGAAAAGGATGAATTTCTGTTTGAGTCCGGCAGCTGCCGGATGAGTTAAATTCATCCCTTGAGCGAGCCGAGAACTGGGTTGAATGTTTCTTTAGCAACGATTCTTTTCGCTCTTTTCTTCTAAAGAAAAGAGCAGAAGAGAAGAATTTCGTGACACTGAACCACAAGACGATTTATTCCCGGCTGGAGCATCCATTTAGCTCCGAAACAGTGTTTCCTCGCGGTTAAACCACTTCACGCAGCCCCACAGACCCAGAGCACCGAGGATAAAGAGGGAGACGTACACCTCCACCAGGTGCACCGGGTTGATGGTTCCGGCAAGTACATCCTTTGTCGCCAGGGAGACATTAAGAATCGGAACCAGAGCCGTCCGGGCATTCAGTTCCATGCCCGGCAGCGTCCCAATCAGGGCGGGA
The DNA here is from genome assembly GCA_036476315.1 of Candidatus Neomarinimicrobiota bacterium. Lineage (NCBI taxonomy): Bacteria > Pseudomonadati > Fidelibacterota > Fidelibacterota bacterium. The sequence goes on from JAZGBI010000071.1 coordinate 11,849, forward strand.
AGGATGATAGCCATATTGAGGGGAGTGATAATACTTTGCGCTTCCTTGAAGGATCTGGCGAAGATGGAAAGGCTCAGAATCACTGCCGCGAAGAAAGCGGCGATAGGGAGAAGAAGTGTAAGAATCATGAGAATCATTTTCGGTCCCAGCATTTCCATAACTACATCCAGAACGTCCGGCGGTATCTCGGGAAACCGGCGCACGGCAAGATAAAGACCCACCATGGAAATTAGCGCGGTTGCCACACCCGCCAGCATGACAACGAAAAACTTGCCCATGACAATCTCCAACCGACTCGCTGGTGACGACAGAAGTGTCTCCAGTGTC
>JAZGBI010000072.1 GCA_036476315.1 Candidatus Neomarinimicrobiota bacterium
TTTGGAAAGATCCACCCACGGTATGGATCTCCATATGTCGCGATTTTCGTGCAGTCCCTGATCGCTTCCTTGTTCATTGCCATGAGTTTCATCGGGGCAACGGTCACTGAGGCCTATCTCATCCTGCTTGATACGACTCTCCTCATATACTTTGTTCCCTATGGATATATGTTCCTCTCCTATGCCGTATTGCGTTCCAGGAATCGTGGCACTGAAGGTGGGTTCAAAATGCCCAGGAGTAATCTCCTGGCGTATTTCATCGCCGCCTCCGGGTTCGCAACGACACTGCTCGCCATCATAATAACGCTGATCCCCCCCCGGGAGGCGGGCCATGTCTTACTCTACGAAATCAAAGTAGTTGGGGGATTCTTGCTGTTCGTTCTGGGGGGCGGACTGGTTTTCAGATTCGCGCCCCCAAAGGCGTGAGGATCAACTCACATTCCATGGACTCCGCGCTTTGCCGATTATCAAGAACACCGCCCGCCCAGCTTACCCCGTCGTCTCCTCGGGAATAATGATCCAGGCGGCTATGTACAAGATTAGTCCGGCTCCCCCCCAAAAGCAGAGAATAACGAAGATCAGGCGGATCAATACCGGGTCGACTTCGAAATAGTCGCCAAGACCGGCACAAACACCTGCCAGTTTTGCCCCAGTTTTGTTACGGTGCACTCTTTTCACGGTGCAAAAGGAACAACAGTGGGGCGGAAAAAACAATAGGAATCGACGGAATTCCAAGCATATAGAAATTTGTGGTTCTGTGATAGCCGCTTTGTTAGTGGGTTTCAATTTCTCCGGAGAACAGAAACTGTTTTTTCCTGTCCTTTTCTTTCGTTCAGCTCAAACCGTACGAGGCTGAATATTTCTAATGCGACAAGAATAGAACCGGAGTATCGTTCTTGGTGCCGATAAATCGGCACCACGGGTGGCCTTAAAACAATTCGGCCACGATAGAGGCTTGGCAAGGGCGAGGATCATCTCAAGATCCTTCGGAGAATCCATGACTGTCTGAGGCCGCCAACAGGCGGACGAGTTTCATGGATTCCCGAGACCGAAGACAAGCCAAGCTGAATTGTTTTCCGGCCGAGCTTCTTTTTGGTACTTTTCTTGCGACCAAGAAAAGTATGGAGGAAACTATAGCCTAGATAATCCAGCAATGACAACGTCTGGAGAAAGATTGTGCTAGCAAACGAAGTTCCTGAGGCGGTATTCAGATTGGACAGTCACCACAATAATCTACATGCTTCTGAGGGAATTGTGGCTTATGCATACGATTGTATGGTTCTCCACGCCTTTTCCACGTGGTGGTATTCTGTTTGCGTCTGTCCTACGCAGAATCTGAGGGTGAATTTGTCGTGCATACGGGTATGTGTCATGTACAACTCCCCGCTGCGATTGACGGATTCCAGCAGCCGCTGGTTTATCTCATCACCTTTTCTGTGACGGAAACAGACCAAATTCAGTGGTGGTGGAACCGCCAGCTCGAATCGTGGATCCTCCTCTATCCACGAGGCGAATTCCTGGGCAAGTTCAACATGTTGCCGAATGTGATGCCGCAATCCTTCCACTCCGTAGTGACGGATGACGAACCAGAGCTTCAGAGCCCGAAACCTTCTCCCCAGCGGGATATGCCAATCGCGATAGTCGATCACCGCTCCCGATTCACTTGCCCCATCGCGAAGGTATTCCGGTTGAACGCTCAGCGTCTTTATCAAATGATCGCGGTTTGCCACATAGAAGCAGTCACAATCGAAGTTCGTAAACATCCACTTGTGTGGATTGAAACAGTAGCTGTCTGCAAACTCCACTCCGTCCTGTATCCACCGAAACTCAGGGCATAAGGCCGCCGTCCCTGACATGGCAGCATCCACATGAAGCCAGACCCTTTCGTCGCGGCATATCTTTCCGATCTCACGAAGAGGATCCATAGCGTTGGATGATGTTGTGCCCAAGGTAGCACAGACAAAGGAGGGTATCAGGCCCGCGTCGCGGTCCTTTGTCATTGTATCGGCGAGAGCCTGCGGTTCCATCGCGAAATTCCCGTCAACAGGTATGAACCGAATGTTTTCTTTCCCGAGTCCCGCTATCCTGACGGCCTTTTCGATAGACGAATGAGCCTCGGCGGACGCGTAGGCCACAAGATTCCCTTTGTATCCACTTCTGTTACTCTTGAAGTTCGTGGCACGTTCCCGGGCTGCGAGAAGAGCACAAAGAGAGGCACTCGAAGCAGTATCCTGTATCACTCCCCCCCCCTTCCCCGTCGATTTGAACTTATCCGGCAGGGAAAGCATCTCCGCCAGCCAATCCAGGACGTGCGTCTCCAGCTCAGTACAGGCCGGGCTTGTGGACCAAAGCATTCCCTGCACACCCAGCCCGGCAGACAGCATCTCCCCCAGAATTGCCGGCCCGGATACGTTGGCTGGAAAGAAAGCGAAGAAGTTTGGGGATTGCCAGTGAGTGAGACCAGGCAAAATCAACTTCTCCATGTCCTCGAGAATGGTCTTGAATTGTTCCCCGTGATGAGGCGGTTTTACTGGTAGGGAAGCCCGGACTTCCCCCGGTTCCAGCCGCGAAAGCACCGGAAAGGATTCGACGCGTTTGTGATAATCACCAATCCAATCGACGACTAGCCGTCCGTTCTTCAGGAATTCCTCTGAAGGCATGTGAAAACTTTTATCCCTACTCATCTCTCCTCCATGGTTCCAGGACAATCAAAGATATTCCCAACGATCGATCCTGTACCACCGTTTCCGGCGGTTCTTTTGTTGAAACAACCGTTCGCGACACAAAAAAATGCCATCCCGACCGGCCAGGATGGCATTATTACGTTTTTCGAGGAAGATGGACGCTACTTCAAACCGGATGTATCCTGCGCCACAGTGTCTTCAGGTGCCGCCTCCGGGGGTGCCACCTCTTCTTCAGTCCCTAAATCCGGGACTTCCTCCTCAGTTTCTGGGGCCTCTGGCACTTCTTCAGGTTCTTCGGGGACCCCCATTTCTTCCTCCGTCACGGTCTCTTCAGGCTCAGCTTCAGGTTCAGGAGCGGCTTCCAAAGGTCCAAAGTTAAAATCAGCACTCCCTATCTCTGTTCCAGCTGCGTCGAGTACGGTGACGTTCCATGACCCGGTCCATTCAGGCTGAAACTTGCTCCACGTTCGCCAGCGGGACGAAGTACCCACGTTCATTTCGACACGCGTCTTCTCCTCACCCTCATGACTCCATACATGGGTAATCGTTGTTTTGGGTCCAGGATTCGCGACAGCCGTGAAACAGTAGACTTTTTCCACACCCGCCTCAAATTCGGTGCCCGGATTCACCGGGGTACGATCCACTACGTCTTCACAGAAGACCATCTCTTCGATACTGACCGCCTCCTGTGCCGTGAGTTCATTCTGAAACGGGAACACCCAGAAAAGAAACGTACCCAAGAATATGCCAATCCAGGACAGTTTATGTTTCATTTTTATGCCCTCCCTGTTACCCTTAATGTATGAGAACGTGGCGTATTTGTCAAAATATAAGTGACGAATTAGTCTGGATAAAAAAATGGACAATTGCATCGAGTTTACAGCATGGTTACTGAAACAGGCGTCTGCCCAGGGCCATACCCACCGTGGTCACAACCAGCAAGATGGCTACCCATTTCGCGCCGGTCGTAATCCTGTTTTGAAGGGCTTGCATTTCTGCCAGCTGTTCCTGGGAGGGAGGACCTTCTGCCTTTTGCATTTCCCCTCCAAGTGCGGCGATCTTTTTGGCGCTTGGCCGCTGAACCATTTGTCCTATCAAGAGGGCAGCGATGGCTGCCGATCCCCCAATCGTCGTAGCCAGCCCCTTCTGCGATAAGATCCACTCCATATCCAGGTAACCAGAAAACTCCCAGTACATGTACAATCCCGAAAGAACAGCAAGAAGGGTAGGTAGTACACGGGGACATTTGCGACCTCATCCCTAGCGATCTCGAACATCTCC
>JAZGBI010000073.1 GCA_036476315.1 Candidatus Neomarinimicrobiota bacterium
AATTATTTATCAAATAAAGTTATATATGGTTATCGACAATATCACAACTCAATGATTAGTACTAGGCAAACTCAACCTATAGATACACCACAATTAACTAAATGCCATATTTAGCTTATTAAATCAATTTGAAATGTAATATTGAATTCAATTCATATTAATTTAGTTGATAGTATTTATTTCATTAGATAGAACTTATGAAAAGACCTGGATACGGAGCGGATACACAAGGTTCATATCTCGACGGTACGCTTCATAAATGGGGTTCAGGAGGTTTATAATTCAATATTAAGTAAAAGCTAACTCTCCCTTCATAGAATTCGCCACATTTCATCCGAATTGTAGCCAATTCCTCTCAGTTTTCGCTGGTAATATAGCCAATCAATCGAGTTTTGTAGCCAGTTTCTATTCAGTTTATCTCCAAGTAAAGAATAAGGTCAAATAAACCTCATTCTTCATCTAATTCCAGATTTTCCAAGGCTTCCTCTAGGTCTTTGCTAATAACATCGCTATATACAGTCGTTGTTGAAATGTTTGCATGACCTAGCTGTTTTTGCACTAGCCTTAAATTGTAGCTACTAGCTTTGTAGAGATTGGTGGCATATGTATGACGTAACGAATGGATACTGTAGTGTGGAGCGATCCCTGCCTTCTTAGCGAACTTTTTGAAGACTTTCTGAACCGCAGATCTTGTTATTTGTTCTTCCCGTTCAGACGGAAAAAGATAAGGACTATTGGATCGTCTGTATGCTAGATAAGCCTGGATCTGTTTCTTCAGTTTAACACTGAACGTAACTAACCGATCTTTATTCCCTTTTCCATTCTTCACCAACAATGAGTTCTGACCTTTCTTTAAGTGAAGATCTTCAATCTTAAGATTAGCAATCTCTGACACGCGCAGCCCTGTCCCTAATGCGAGGTTAATAATAAGTGCATCTCTGACTGGTGCTTGTACACCCCTAGTTTTCGCTAGAATCGATGCTTCCCGGCAAGCCTTTCTTAACTGTTTAGTTTCTTCTTCAGTTAAGTATTTATCTGGCGTAATAATCCAATTTGACATAAGAACCTCCTTCTATTATCAAGGTTCTTATACCCTATTTCTGGAATAAGAAATTAAGAAGAGTACACCTGTGCTTTGGCATTCAACCTTCAGGAAGGAGCGAAACATGGTTAAACGTGACCCATATTGGTTCGGGGACTTTGGGTGCTGCTTACCAGAACGTTTTCTGAAGATATTATTAATAATGCTTAGAATAATACGACAGCTCTTTCGTCGGAATGAATTCTGGAATAAGAAATGAAAGCTGCGAATCGTAAACAGATTATTTTCAAATAAGGAGGAATTGGGTTTTCAGAGTCCGCGGAATAGTCCTGCTTATACAGAGCACGCCAGCGTGTTCAGAGGGGTTGTTTTGATTAATCAGAACAGCCCCTTTCTGCATTTTCAAGGAGAACTATATGATTGCTGAAAAAGAGCTGTCAACAGGAATGAAAGAAGAGGTAACAGCATGATTGAAGTGCTTGATCAGATCAGCGATGAACAAATTGAAAATGAATATCGGAAACGTTTTTGGATCAAAGCTGGAGAAGTTGTCAATAACAGTGAACAAGCTGCAAAGCACTTTGCCAGCGTGCTTTCTGAAAACTATTCAAGAGAGTGTTTTGTGGTGATGTTTCTGAGTGGCAGTAATAAACATATTGCCACGGAGATTCTCTTCAAAGGGACTCTCACTGCAAGCTCGGTTTATCCTCGTGAGGTAATAAAAAGAGCGCTGGAACTAGATTCGGCTGCGATAATAGTAGCACACAATCACCCGTCAGGAAACCTCAATCCAAGTTCTGATGACAGAAAGATAACATCGAGAATAAAGAGTGCCTGTGAAGTTATGGACCTACCACTTCATGACCACCTGATCATTGCGGGAAAAAGTCATTACAGCTTTTCAGATCATGGGTTGCTTTAAAAACAAGGAGGAATAGATCGTGAAAATTGGCTTTGATACAGGCGGTGATGACGCTAAAAAAGAATCTGAATCGGGCTTCGCGGATGGTTCAGAAAAAGACGATGAATTATTTGACTGGATGGCTGGATTGATAATGGACTTCTTTCTTGTATATGGTACACTGGCTCTAGTGCGTGATGTTCTTAACTATTTCAGGGGGAGATAATCATGCCAATCTATGAATATCGTTGCCAGCATTGCGACCATCTCTTTGAAGTTCTTCAGTCAGTTAATGATGATGCACCTCAATGTCCGGTTTGCAATGGAGAAACAATACGAATAATCAGTGCGCCATCATTAAGGTTCAAGGGTAAAGGTTTTCATGCAACAGATTACACAAAGCATGGTCCTAAAAGAGTTGGAAAGATACATTAAGAGCTACTTGTTGTAGCTCTTTTTAGCGTGGGTTTTCTAGAAAAATATAAAAAATATTTTCAGAGAGTGTTTCTGGGCGGGTTAGTACCGGTTCTTTTAGTTCCTTGGCACACCCGGTCATCGTACCTTGATTTCTTAAGAAATTTTTACTCCTTCTGTTTTATGTAATCTCTATATGCTTTAAACAGTCCTATTAGTATGAGCACAACAATTATAGGGACAATTATAAGAAGATTGGTTATTTCGTCTCACCTCTGTAATAACATCTTGCGTGTCTGGGTGAAGTCAAAGTCCCTGTCCCTTCGGCATGGGCTATACTCAGGCAGATTCAAGAGCACGTTTTTCCAACTCTTCGACGTTTACACCCTTAATCAACAGCCACAAGGGAAATAACAATTCCCCCCACAACTTCCGTGTTTGATTTAAGGTCACCGAACAACACTGAGCATTTAGTTCTTCTTTTCTTTTTTCAATTTTCGTTTTTCCTTTAGATTAAGCTTGGCCTTTTTCTGTTGTTCCCTTTTGCCTTTGTCTTTTTTCCCCTTATCACCCATATCTGTTTCTCCTTGTTTGAAAGTGAATTGTGTCGGACTGTTGCGGTAAGTCTCGTGCTTGGATTTGATACAGGTAAACGCCAGCGCTCACTTGCTCTCCCATGTCATTGATCCCATCCCAAATGACTAACCTTTGGCCAGGCAGTTAGGAGTCATCCAGGCGCAGCTGCCGAATCATCTGACCGGATTGATTGAATACTTCCGTCAGTCCCATTTTTTGGAGCAGGGCCTTGAACCGGGGCTCGGCCCGGAGGAAATCAAATTCCGGATAATACTCGAGCCCCACAGGATAATATGTCTCTTTAGTGGTGTCTTTATAGGCCTTTTCCAACAGGCCGAGGGTCTTATCCCTCTCACCCATGATTGCATAAAGGCGCGCAGACCAGAATGGATACTCCTGCTCCCGCTGCTGCAGCTCCCCGCTGGACTTCAGCGAATCGTGGTTTGCCAAATAACTAACTTCTCACTAAATCTAATAATTCACGCCTTGGTGAATGAGGTGTTGATTTTGATCGTCCCAACCTAAAAAGCATTTGTGGGATACCTTCAATAGGTTGAATAACTTTAAAAAACTCTTGTCGGACTTCTGCTAATTCATCGTATTCTTGCAGTACCTGACTCATTGGATGCATTGCTAAACCCAATTTCGTTGCTGTCAAATGAACGCGTGCGTATTGCCGACCTATTTCAACTTGGACAATACGGTTATTTTCTCTTGCGAACATCAATCCAAATGCTTTTGCGGTTTGTGTCATTTCTCTCGTCACACTAACCGTTTTTTCTCTGAATGAATCACCAAAAGCCTGTTTTCGTCCAGCAAACATTTCTGCAAAGAATCGACTTGTACCAGTTACACCCATATTTTCATAACTGAATCCATCACGGTGTTTTGCAACTTCTTCATCATTGAATCTTATCATTGATACCGTTTCTGCGTGTGTTCGCTCAAGATAGGTTTCGATTTCCATCGCTTTAGTCATAAGATTACCCATAGCATTCAATTTCTCATCATCCGTAACGAATCTAATTGGATAATTTTCTGAATCGTAACTTTGTCCAAGCGATGTCAATTCACCAGTTAATAACGACATGTCATTATACGGACGACGATTGGTGATACGGTGCGGTATTTGCGAAAATAATTCATCCTTTTCAACTTCTGTTTGTTGAAGTTTTGCAGTAGCAATAGGTGATTTCCCTGTTTCTCTGACGGAATCAATACCATTTGGGAATAATTGGATTTTAGGATTGTAACCAAACTCTTTTGACGCCATAACTAAAAGTTCAAGAAATGTTCCCTGACCAATATAAATCTGACGATGAAAAGGATCAGTCATTGGTAATAAACGTTCTGGGTCAATATAAAGACTGATTTCATCAGGTTTTCTTAAATCAATAATCCAAGGTTGTTTGTTGTGGGGATTTGGCGCAAGAATTGCGTAGGACAATATCTTCAGGCGAATATCGTCATATTGGCTCACTTTACCATCTATTTCCCAAGGTGACCTTGCTATCGCTAATTTGCTACTCGTTGCACATCCTGTGAACAATTCAGGAATCGTGAGATATACGCCACCAATTCCCAAAACTTTGACAAAAGTTCTTCTTTCCACTTTTCTACTCCTTAAGCATTGATGCTCTCATTTTCCGTCTCCTGCCGTGTGTCGGTATTGGTTTTGAGAACATTACCAATATTGGGTTATCATCCAGCGGCTCAAAATTGCCAGGTGTAACTGATCATGATGAGTGGTGCCGAAATTGACGCTGAGCCACCGTTTTCCTCTATGGCATTGATGTCAGGAACGCCGCCGTCTCTCATCCAGTTTGTTGTAAAGTTGATAAAGTTGAACCATGTGTGCAACGACACGGCAAGGGGGAGACCGCCTCGATCATATGCGTAGTCAAAGAGTAGTGTAGCGATGCCACGCTCAACGAATCTTCCCCCTATTTCATCAGATTTCCTACCTGCCGCAAGATCCATTGGTATGTGGATGCTTGGGAAGATGAAGAAGTCGTAAAACTTGGCTCGACGAGACCCAAATGTTGTCCTCAGTTCCTCATAGATAAATCCACGATAAAGCACTTCTTCGCCTATCCCCGTCGCAAGATAGTGGATGATATTATTCGTAGTCATCAGAGCGAGTCCTGCTCCGACTGAGTACTCCTTCCCATCGATGTATGCCTTCTTCGTCTCAAAAATTGAAGTTTCAGAATCGCTTATTTGTCGAAACTGACTCCACGCTATGAGCCCGACTGGAAGAAGGAACATGGGTCGTATCAACTTCTTAAACTGGATGGGCGCCACTGCGAGCTCTTTCACGCTGTAACCTTTCCATTCATCTTTATAAACACCCGGCGCTGCATTATTGCGATTGATCTTATACATGTTGTACGACGAATACCAGGCAGTCATCATGTAAAGGTTGATGGTTGTTTTGGCGAGCATATAGTTGTCGCGAGTGGCATAATGCGCGCCAAGGAAGACACCTTCAGCAATAGAATACTTTTTCGCCAGCCCGGGATTGATCTTATACATGGGCAGATGCTGAGGCGCAATGATGGCAGGCATCCACCAAGGCAGTTGTGCATTGGTGAGATCGGTGCTGTCGAGGAACCCAATTGAATTTGCCGTAATCACGCTCACCGACGCCGACATGAGTGGATTTTTCAGTACTTCCTTTCGGGTGAGGCCCGTGCCTTGGGCAGATGAAATAGTTGGCAGGGATGCAAGTACGATTAGGGCGACGATTGCATCTATCTTATTTTTCAGCATGGATAGATTCCTTTTTGATTTGGCAAAATTCTACAACCGGAAGTTGATTTTCCATCCGTTCAGCATGGGCTATACTCAGGCAGATTCAAGAGCACGTTTTTCCCACTGTTCGACGTTTACACCCTTAATCAAAAGCCACAAGGGAAATGCCAATTCCCCCCACAACATTATTGCGGTAATTGTCGCCATAATTGTCACACCGAAGTTGGGTGAAAGTAATCTGCCAACACTATCTATCACATAGCCAATACCGGCAATCAACAACAAGACGCCCAAAAATGTAGGAAGGAAACCCGACTTGAAAGCTAAATAACCCATGGGCAATAGCCAAAGTCCCCAAAAGATCTGGGTGATAAAAATTCCCCGTCCTTGCAAATTGAGAAATAGTAATCCCAGAGCTTGCTGCTGACCTGCTGTGAATACTGTCAAGTAGTCAGCGCCGCTCGATACTAGCAGGACAGCAAATCGGTTAAGCTCATTGAGCATCGTGATAGGGATACTGACCAGTAAGAATATGACCATAAGCAAAGCCATGTTTTTGTTAACTGGTTTGAGCAACTTGTATAGAATCAGGACCAACAATAAATGGCCTATCTGGACGGCTAGAGCGCTAAGAATGCTGAGGCGGTATAGCGTTGCAGAAGCCATGATATTTTTCACTGTTGCCGCGGCATCTCCGGGCACAATAAGGGTGGTGCCCCACATTATGCCGAAGACAGCGAATGGGACCATAATCAGGTACAGGAACCCTGCAATTCTTGCGGTCTTTTTGGGTGAGTTCATTTTTAGTCCTTTTCTTTGTTATTATGTGCCACAGTTATGATTACTTCTCCCTTTTTGTGTCCTTTTTCAACATACCTGTGAGCCTCCACAATTTGTTCCAACGGATAGCGTCTATCTATGACCGGTCTTATCTTCCCCGCCTCAATAAGCTCTTTGAGGATTGCAGTTTCGAACAATGAAAGTAAATTACTTGGGCTAACCTTCCTGTCTAGGCCACTTCCATGCATGCCAAACAATTAGTGCAATAAACACAGCTTCAAAAATCATATAAAGCGCATAATAAGCCCAAAGCTCCCCTGGTACAAACAATGTAGCGAGTAAAACAACAATATGGAATATTCCTACTATGATGTTTGTCCGGCGATTCACTTTAGCTGGCAATATCAGTGACAGGAAAACCATAAAACTCGGAATCGCCATTAATATTGCCGCTCCAAACAAAAATACTTGAGTAATTTGAATACCTGCTACTTCTCCCGTTAACACTTCCTTAATATGCTCCGCCCGAAAAAACGTGAAAACATCGTTATATAAATAGAAAAACATTAAAGCTACCCATAATAACGAAAGCTTCATCTTCACATTTATTTTCACATCTTCAAAAATTCTTGCGGTCGTTTTGATTGAATTCATTTTTTATCTCCCTCCACTGGCATCACCCCGATAAGTCTGTACGGGTATAATCTCGGCCATCCCACCCTCGGTGGAATAGCACCCCTTTTTACATGCAAATTACTAACTGAAGATAATAGTCGAAGGAGGAATTGTCAATCGGGGGATTTCTGAATTTTTCTCTGTAAATGATAGTTCATTCCAATATTGACAACAAAGGGTATTCCTCCAGCATTGTTGAAACCTTCAGTCTTATACATTCCAAATCGAAGTGTTAGTTCTATAACATTACGAAATGTATAACCACCTTGTAAGCCAAATGTAATATTCCCACCGGTACTGCTATACCAGCCGTCTTTTGCGTCTGTATGCACTGATTCTTTGTACCAATGAGTATGTTCTATCTTGGTAAAGAGAAATTTCTCGTAGCTCAGATCAATTGCCATATACCATTCAGTAGCGAAGTGCCCCAGAAGAAGTCCTTCTTCAATGCTGAATAGATACCCGGCATACACCGGATTATCAGTCCCCTTATTGATTACACTGAGTGCACTAATAATATTCCATTTTTCTGAATTGAAAAGGGCTGTTCTTGAACCAAGATCAATTCGATAGTGTTTTAGATCCATCACAAATATTGGCAAAGTAATATCCCCGGTAAGAGTAACATTTCTGCTGAGCTTCTTGATCTCAATGTTTCTGGCGTAACCAGCAACAATAGCAAATACTGGATCCATCTCGAAGTTGAAGTACACATTTCTCGCCCCTGGCTGGAGTTGATTAAACACTTCTCTGGCAGAGATATTTTGCGTTTGGGCAACGATTATTAAGAAAATAAATGCTAATCTTTTCATGACTTTATCCTCTTTATTCTTCAAAATAACTACGTACAACATCCATATATTCTACAGACTTGACCCAACAGAGATCATGTCCAACATTTTCAATAGTAACCAAAGAATCAACAGGATAAGGCTCCATAACTAAATCAAAGTATTCAGGAGTATGATCCTCATTCAATCCGGACCGTATGAAAAGAACCTTATTAGTGAATTGAGATAAGTTAGTTGTCCAATCCCAGCCATCTGCTGCGTCTTCTCTAAACTTATAAGTAGCATATGCGCCCCATCTCCATTTTGGAGAAGGATCTGCTTTACTAAGATGTCGGTCAGGGTTGCTACCCTTAGTAACGAAGGCCCAATAATCGGCCCGCTCATGAGTATCTGATGATATGAACTCATTGTTCCACATAAATTCGTTCATCCAGCCAGCTGTTAAATCCAGGTCGACCATCACGTAATCCATCCATTCATCCTTCCATGGACCAGGGTCTGAATACACGACCTTATCCACTTTTTGCAGGGCTCTCTGAGGATCATCATCTATGTAAAAAGTAACAATTTGTGCCCCCCAGGAATGCGCAATGAAATTGATTGTGTCGGTTGGTGTTCTTCTATATTTCTCGATTATTGCATCCAAATCGCCTATATATGATTCAATTGATATATCATCAGGATCGTGTCTTCTGGAAAGACCACCTCCTCTTTGATCATAAAAGACACAGTAATAATCGTCTTGTAGACCATTAAGCCTTAACAAGCTCCTGAAATCGTCGACAGGTCCACCATGAAGAAATATAATGACTGGATTAGATGGATCTCCGTATGTTTCAATATGAAGGATTGTGCCGTTTATTTCGACGGCATGGTTAGCATGCTCAACATTCCCTTCATCAACTGTCTTAGGAACCAGATTGCCTGGTTCATCAGGATCTAAGAGCCCTCCACACCCTACAAACAACAATAATAGTGGAACCACCAAAATGATTATAGAAGAGTAAATTTTCCTCATTTTCTGAACTCCTTTTAGTACAGATTTATTTTGTCCGATATTAGATTTGGGGAAATCCAACATAGAACGTGTTTGGAAGATTAATTATTTATTCATTAAATATATATTTTCTTATCGACATTCCCCATATCAACTTGGGATTTGAATTCACTCGGTTTTCCACAGGATCTTGAGACTTCTTGACTCATGCACAGCATCCTGTGGATACTCAAACGCTATTATACAGTTCAGGTTCTAAGGATCTAATCTCAGCCATCCCACCCTCTGGGAAAATTCCTCCTTAGGAAATATAATACTATCTTACTATCATAAAGTCAATCATGGAATTTTCTCACTAAAGGCACCTCAATTAGGCGGTCGTGTAACTAGTAGATACTGGTAAAACTATGGTTGATTAGCATACGTTTCAATTACATACACCAGCTCCATTTCCACATTTTTCAAATTGCGGAGAGTTTGGTTGGTTTTTATAGTTTTTTCTTATCTCAAAGGTGTAATCAACAGTGCGGGATAACTGCCTAGTATCAAATAGCTTACGTAAATACAATAAGCTATTGTTTCAGAAATATAGATTATATACATTTAAATTCTACAGAAAAAGTAGTTACTCACTTGCTAGCTTCTGCCGCGATAAAAAATTCAATGTACCACCAAACATATGAAAGGAGTATTAATCATGAAGAGTAAACTTCTTATCAAAATATTGGCTGCTTTGGTCATTACTCTGTTCTGTTCCACATCGTATGCCCATAATGTAGATCTTCATGTCAGTAACCGATGGAAGAATTGCTCCATGCAGATTGATCCTTCCCTGACACAGGGTGCCTGGCAGCAGTTCACCAGGGAAGCTGGACTTATAGCGTATTTTCGCCCACTCGCATCGGCAAAACCGTTGGGTGCCAGGAAGTTTGAAATAATTCTAACGCAAGGCTGGGCGCCCATCGATGATACTGATTCCGCCTGGAATGACACTTTTGTTCATATCCACTCTACTCACTGGCAGATTGGTGAACAAGCTAAGAAAGACGATGAAGTCACTGCCGGCCATGCCGACTCTCGACATGTTCTCCCCATGCCGTTACCGCTTGTAAGGATAGGCCTCACCGACCGAATCGATATAGGCGGCACATTTTTGATGGCTCCTGGGTCTAATTACGGTTTTGCAGGTGCACAGCTCCAATATAGCATACTTAATGATATGGAAAAAAATCTGGCCACCGCTGTCAGGATTGGCGCTATGGGGCTCGTGGGCGTTGAGGATTTTGGCCTTACAGCTTTTTCAATCGATCTGATTGCGAGCAAAGACATCTCGAGATTCACGGCCTACGGAGGATTGGGAACCTACCTTATGAGTTCCCATGAAACAACCTCGGTAGTAGATCTAGACGATGAAAATCTTTTGGGTTTAACGGGAATGGTCGGAGTCACTACTACCCTGTTTTCGCATCTGCGAATTGGTGCGGAAATAAGCTTATCGGCGTTGACGATGCCTGTCATCGTAATTGGCTATACCCGGTAAAGAATCAAGCGAAAGCCTGTTTTTCTGATTTGAAACTCGGTCTTCGGAGCCATCTGTATTCCCGCGTTCGGTGCCAGCTTAGCTTGATCGATATAGTCGATAACTATAATGTTTTGATACAATTATAACTCCGATTATTGAAAAAAGGCTCCTATTTTGGAGCCTTTTCATACTGATCTGCTTCTCTCAATTCCGAAGAAACTAAATTCCCTTCTTCATATAGTGTATTTAACATAACACCAAGGGTGTCGCCAGCCTCTTCTTCGGAATCAAATTCTCAAGTAATTTCAGTATCATTTACTGTAACGAATTTAATTGTTGTCTCATCAGTACAATTGACTTGAACAACATGGTCCAAATTCACATGTTGTCCGCAGTCACCGTGTTTTTCTAAATATTTCATTATAATACATCCTTTCTAATTATTGGCTTTATTTCCCCTGTAAAACGAAATGCGCTGACCCACCGCTTTTTCTAACATCTTCAGCTGCTACTCGTCGAACTATTTGTTCTCTAAAATAGTTCGGGTCGTGTTTTAGCGTAAGTTTGTGGAGTTGTTTTTTCATTTTATCGTCTTTTTGTTTTCGTGGCGATTGTTGGGACATTCATCGATTAAGACAACGGAACGATATTATGTTGATCTTTTGGATGACAATTACAGGGCTTCAGTAGACGGATTGGACGATATATTATAGGAGTATCTACACTACTTGAAGTTCAAAAGGCACCTTATCGTAGGTGCTTTTTTTATTTCTATAACACTGCTCATCAGTCGAAAATTGCGTATGAGTAAATCGGTAATAGACCGGTGGACATGGGAAAAGTGACGTTTCCTGTCCATTCCTGTCAAATAGGTTCGGATAAATAATTACACCACTCTCACGACGAGAAAATGGGGTTGTCGACGAGTGAGCCCGGCGCGACTCGAACGCGCGACCAACGGCTTAAAAGGCCGCTGCTCTACCAACTGAGCTACGGGCCCAGAGGAATCCCGATGATCGAAAGAAAATTAGTTTCTCGACGGGGAAAGACAAAACAAATCCATCGAAAGATGCATATATGAGAAATCCCGTTCAATGGGATAAGGATTGTAAGGTGGATATGCTCCTAGGTGGTACGGGATTCGTGTTGAAAAGTGCTATGAAAGGACGCTCACTATTTTCCGCGATCTTCCTCTCCGACCAAATTTTACGACACCGTCTATCCTGGCAAAAAGAGTATCATCACCCCCAATACCCACATTCAGACCGGGGTGAATTCTTGTTCCTCTCTGACGGACAATAATGGATCCTGCCGTGACCGTCTGACCGTCATATATTTTCACTCCAAGCCTCTTTGACTGGCTGTCACGACCGTTCTTGGAACTGCCCATTCCCTTCTTGTGGGCCATAATTTATTCTCCTTTAGAAGCCTTGTTCTTCGTTGTCTTGGTTGTCGATTTCTTCTTCGCCGGGGCCCGGGCCTTTGATGGTGCCTTTTCCTTGACCGAGTCGACCCGGATCCTGGTAAATTCCTGACGGTGTGTGTTTTTTACCCTGTAACCCTTTCGACGCTTTTTCTTGAAAACTGGCACTTTCTTCGTTTTGCCGTGATCCAGAACGGTTGCCTGCACGGTGGAACCTTTCACGCTGGGCGTTCCGACTTTTATCTTTTTATCATTGCCAACGAGAAGAACATGATCGTATTTGACCTTCTTGCCCGGTTCCAGATTGTGCCGGGGAACCTGAAGTTCATCTCCCGGCTCCACCATGAACTGCTTACCTGATATGTTTACGATCGCGTACATGAATCTCAGCGTTACGTTTTCCGATATAACCCAAAAAAATTACCTACCTATCCCGCTACAAGTCAAGTTATACCTTGTGAGTGATTTCCTCCCCTTTCTTCCTGGAATAGAATTGAAATTCATCCGGTCCCAGGGATTTATCTTCCTCAATATCGATATGGACAAAATTGTGCCACATGAACTTTCTTAGCACATCCTTCTTCGAATCCCTCAGGTAATCGGCCAATGTTGGATGAACCCGGAGTCTCAAGCGAAGTCCCCGGTTCTTATTTCTGAATCCCCGAAGCCAGTTGTCTATCTTGGTAATGACGGAATCTTTGGATCCAATTCTGCCGCTTCCGTGACATGTGGGACACTTTTCAGTCACGGAATCGAGGAGCGAGAGGCGAACCCGCTGGCGGGTCATCTCCAACAGTCCGAAATCACTGATGGGAGAAACGGCCACCTTGGCGCGATCTTTTCGGAGCTCTTTCCGGAGTTCGTCATAAACCTTCTTCTTGTTGTTCTCATCTTGCATGTCGATAAAATCGATCACGATGAGTCCGCCAATATCCCTCAACCTCAGCTGCCGGGCCACTTCCCGTGCCGCTTCCAGATTGATTGTCAGGGAGTTTTCCTCGTGGTGCCCCTTCCCGATAAAGCGTCCACTGTTGACATCCACCACGGCCATGGCCTCTGTGTGTTCAATAACCAGGTAAGCGCCGCTTTTCACCCATACCCGTCTCCTGAGGGATTTGTCTATCTTCTCCTCGATTCCCCCCTTCGTGAACAGGGGAACACGTCCCCGATGAATCTCAAGCTTGGAAACCAGACTCGGAGATACGTCCTGCAAGTAACCTTGAATTCGACGGTAAAGCTTCCGGGAGTCGAACACTATCCTTGCAATATCCGAGGTTAAGAGATCTCGAATAACCGTGGATACCGCTTCCAGATCTTCGTAGATGAGAGAGGGAGCCGCCATGTGTCTTGACTTTTCGTCAAGAGTCTTCCAGTTTTGCATGAGAATTTCGAAGTCTTTTCTGATCACCTGTTCGTCCTTGCCTTCGGCTTCAGTCCGGACAATAATTCCCATCCCCTTCGGAAGGAGATTCCGGGCGATCTTCCGGAGACGACGTTTTTCATACTTGTCCCAGATCTTCTTGGAGATTCCCACAAACTGGGCATTGGGAACCATGACGAGGAGATGGCCCGGGATGGCAATGTTCGTTGTTACCCTGGGACCTTTTCCCGAAAAGGGTTCCTTGATAACCTGGACCAGGATTTCCTGTCCGGTCTCAAGATCCACGTCCATCTCTCCTTCCGTCGTCGAATCGCCGTTGCCTCGCTCATCTTCCTCCTCTGATGTGGAAGTGTCTTTTAGGTATTCAGGATTCGTAATCTCAGAAAACGGAAGAAAGGAATTGATGTCATATCCTATGTCCACGAACGCTGCCCGCATGCCGGGGATTACATTCTCAACTTTCCCTTTGTATATATTGCTCACTATGTCCTGAGCGCGCAGTTTCTCGACGTAAATTTCAACGAGTTCGCCATCTTCCAACACGGCTATGCGGCGTTCTCCCGCAGTTTCACTGATGTGAATTTCTTTCCCCATAATAACTTATATCCTCACTTGAAAGCTACACTTTAGGTCCATAGTACCAACGGGGGATTATCCCTGGGACCCACGGACACTGTCTATTTTTCCCTGTTATGTAACGTTAGAGCCGGATCTAACTACTCGATCCAGGTTTCATCTACTATTGAACAACTCCGATCACGATCGGATTAGGAGGGATCAAGGAAGGAGAGAAAGAAGAATGAAAATCTTTATCGTTTTAACTTCGAAAAACGTGCAAATCTTTTCTAAGAAACTTCCGAGCAATGCCTTCCCGATTCCGCCCGTATCAATCTAAGGTACATCGCAATCCTGGACTTGCCAAGGGTTTTGTCCGGGCCAAAATCTTCTGGAGCTTTTCCAACCGGAGTGCTGCCCCAGGAACTTCCATTCTTTACACTCCGCACACATTCTCATCGTGGGAATGTGCCCACCATTTATTTTCTCGTACTTTTCTTAGCGTAAGAAAAGTACTGCAAAATCTCAAGATCCTGTGGAGAACCTTCGGCTGAATCCCGACGGGTCGGGACTAATCCGCGGCTCGGCCACCCCCTTTTCGCCAGATTGTTTTAGGCCGTTTTCTTCTCTCATCCCGACAAATCGGGAAAAAGTCAAGAGAAAACCATTCAGGGAATTCAAGTACGCTGGGGGCGTTGAGCTCAATGAAAGCCCATGAACAAACCGGGTATAATAAAACCATAAATTTCTACATGCTTATCTGAAACGCCTGTTTTCCGACAGCTGGAAAATCTTGCCTTCAGATGAAAAGTTGTTTTACTTGATGTTCAATTTTACTAAACTTGGCCAGTCGTGATTTGAACCATATTGCCGCGACGCTAAAAAAGGTGCTAAAAAGGTACCAGATGCCGGGTAGCACCGGCTTTTTTACTATGGAGAAGCTCAAGGACATACTGAAAAGAAGACTTCTGATCCTCGATGGAGCAATGGGGACCATGATTCAATCGTACCGTCTGGAGGAAAAGGATTTCCGCGGAGATCGTCTTCAGGACCATCCCATTGACCTGACGGGCAACAATGATCTTCTTACCCTCACTCGACCGGATGTGATCGAGGCCATTCACAGGGCCTATTGTGAGGCGGGTGCCCACACTATCAGTACCAACACCTTCACTTCGAACCGAATTTCCCAGTCTGATTACGGCACTGAAGATCTGGTGGAAGAAATAAATGTCGAGGCGGCCAGGATTGCCCGCAAAGTGGCGGATGAGTTCAACGGCAACCCTGCTGGCGATCCACGCTTTGTCTGTGGAATTCTGGGTCCAACGAATCGCACTGCCTCCCTCTCCCCCGATGTGAACGATCCCGGTTACCGGAACATTACCTTTGACGACCTCATGACAGCGTATATGGAACAGACGGAAGGGCTCTTGGAAGGGGGCGTAGACTTGCTCATGGTTGAGACTGTTTTTGACACACTGAACTGTAAGGCAGCCCTCGCAGCCATTAGGGAGATTCTCAACAGGAAAGGTGTCGAAGTTCCGGTGATGGTGTCGGGGACCATTGTGGATGCCAGTGGGCGGACACTGTCCGGGCAGACGGTCGAAGCCTTCTGGCATTCCGTCAATCACGCGGATCTTTTCAGCATCGGCCTGAACTGTGCCATGGGGGCGAGAGATCTTCGATCGTATATTGAAGAATTAGCGCATCTTGCAGATGCCTTCACCTCCATTCATCCCAATGCCGGTTTGCCCAACGAGTTCGGAGGGTATGACGACACGCCCGGCTACATGTCAAAGATTCTCGGGGAGTTTGCAGAGAGCGGATTCTTGAACATGGTGGGAGGTTGCTGTGGTACAACTCCTGGGCACATCCGGGCCATAGCTGAGGCGGTGGAGGGCATTCCGCCACGCCAGATACCCGAGCCCCAACCCTATACTCACCTGAGCGGACTGGAACCGCTCACTATCCGTCCGGGTTCTTTCTTCGTCAATGTTGGAGAACGAACGAACGTGGCGGGATCCCGGAAGTTCAGGCGACTCATCCGGGGGGAGAAATACGAGGAAGCGCTCGAGGTGGCGCGACACCAGGTGAGGAATGGCGCCCAGATGATTGACGTAAATATGGACGAAGCGCTTCTCGACTCAGAGAATGCGATGGTAACATTCCTCAATTTG
Organism: Candidatus Neomarinimicrobiota bacterium; assembly: GCA_036476315.1. Classification (NCBI taxonomy): domain Bacteria; kingdom Pseudomonadati; phylum Fidelibacterota; species Fidelibacterota bacterium. The sequence continues at coordinate 15,989 of JAZGBI010000073.1, forward strand.
ATCGCGTCCGATCCTGAAATAGCGGCGGTGCCAATCGTGATCGATTCTTCCGAATGGTCTGTCATCGAGGCCGGGCTCAAATGTATTCAGGGTAAGGGAGTAGTGAATTCCATCAGCCTGAAAGAGGGGAAGGATGCGTTTGCGGAAAGGGCGAAGAAAATCAGACAACTCGGCGCGGCAGTTATCGTCATGGCCTTTGACGAGAAGGGTCAGGCGGACACATACGACAGGAAGGTGGACATCTGCCGGCGGAGTTACCGGATCCTTACCGAAGAGGTTGGATTTCCAGGTGAAGATATCATCTTTGACCCTAACATCTTTGCCTTGGCAACGGGGATCGAGGAGCACAATGAATACGCTATCGCATATATTGAGGCGTGCAAAACGATCAAGCAGACCCTTCCCCGCAGCCTTGTGAGCGGTGGGGTGAGTAACCTCTCATTCTCCTTCCGAGGAAACAATTCGATTCGAGAACCCATGCACTCTGTTTTTCTGTATCACGCAATTCAGGCGGGAATGGATATGGGCATTGTGAATGCGGGGCAGCTTCCTGGGTATGAGGATCTTCCTGATGGCTTGCGAACCGCGATCGAGGACATTCTGTTCAACCGGCGGCAGGATGCCACGGACCGGTTGGTTGAGATTGCCGATACCTACAGAGGTGTCAAGAAAAAGCAAAAGGACGATCTGGCCTGGCGAAACGAGTCAGTGGAGGATCGTCTTTCCCATGCTCTGGTAAACGGGATACTCGACTTTATCGATAAAGATACAGAGGAAGCCCGGCAGAAACTCGGTCGCACAATCGACGTTATTGAAGGTCCGCTGATGGACGGGATGAACACGGTGGGAGATCTGTTCGGTTCTGGTAAAATGTTCCTGCCGCAAGTTGTGAAAAGTGCCAGAGTCATGAAAAAGGCGGTAAGGTACCTTGGCCCATTCATGGAGACCGAGAAAGAGAGCGGTGGAAAACTCAAGAAGACACACAAGATTCTCCTTGCAACGGTCAAAGGCGATGTGCACGACATTGGAAAGAATATTGTGGGAGTGGTGCTCCAGTGCAACGGTCATGAGGTGATCGATCTGGGTGTCATGGTTCCATCATCGAAAATCATCGAAGTGGCCAAGAAAGAAAAGGTGGACCTGATCGGTCTCAGTGGGCTCATTACCCCTTCCTTGAATGAGATGGTTCACGTGGCAAGAGAACTGGAACGCGAAGAATTTCAGGTACCTCTTCTCATTGGAGGTGCCACCACGTCTAAAACGCACACCGCGGTTAAGATCGAGCCGGAGTATCATGCGCCCACTCTATATGTAGTTGATGCATCACGGAGTGTGGGCAGCGTTGGTAATCTCCTCAGCGAAGAGAAAGGTGATCAATTTATCAGATCCATCCGGGCGGAGTACGAAGATGTGAGGGAAAAACATCGGCGTCGGAAAACGAAAAGAACCATTCTGCCTCTCGAGGTCTCCCGGGAACGGCGATTCACATTCTCCTGGGATGGCTATCCACCGCCCATTCCGAAACTCCAGGGTATTCAGGTATTTGACAATTATCCCCTTTCCGAGCTGACGGACTACATCGATTGGACTCCCTTCTTCTCTGTATGGGAGCTGAAGGGGAAGTATCCCAAGATTCTTGAGAATGAGAAAATCGGATCTGAGGCGAAAGTTCTGTTTGAGGACGCTCAGCGCCTGTTGACCCGTATCGTGGATGAACAGCTTTTCACTGCGAGGGCAGTCGTGGGCATTTTCCCTGCCAACGGGATGGGGGACGATATTGAAGTCTACTCGGACAGTAGGCGTTCCGGTATTTCGGCCGTACTTCATCATCTCCGCCAGCAGGTTGGGAAGGCGGCGGGTCGACCGAATTTTTCACTTTCAGACTTTGTAGCTCCCAGGAGTTCGGGAGTGCCTGACTGGATCGGTGCCTTTGCCGTGACGGCTGGCATCGGAGTGGAGGCAGTATGTGAAGAATTTGAGAAGAGAGATGATGACTATAGCAGCATTATGGCCAAGGCGCTGGCAGACAGGTTCGCCGAGGCACTCACCGAAAGGATGCACGAGCGTGTGAGAAAAGAATTATGGGGTTATGCTCCCAAGGAGAAAATCGCCTATGAAGGGCTCATCGATGAGGCCTACCGAGGGATCAGGCCCGCTCCCGGTTACCCAGCCTGCCCCGATCATACTGAGAAGCAACTGTTGTTCCGGCTGCTGAGTGCTGAGGAAGCTATCGGGGTAAAGCTCACAGAAAACTATGCGATGGCGCCAGCGGCCTCCGTTGCCGGGTGGTATTTCTCCCACCCCGACTCAACCTATTTCGGCCTCGGGAAGATTGGGAGGGATCAGGTGGTGGACTATGCCAGTAGAAAGGGGATGGACGTGAAAGCAATGGAACGGTGGCTGAGACAGAATTTGAGCTATGACCCTGATCTTTGATTTGATTCTTCTTGTGACTCTTTGGATAGTGGCAGGTGCTTTATGTGTGGTCATTTCGCGTCATGTTCATCGTGGCAGTGGAAATTTCAGTCACGTTTTTTCCGCCTAATACCTAAGTTTAATATATGCGCAATGAACTTGACGTGGCCCTGGAAGCGGCGCGGGAGGCGGGCAATCTCGTGCTGCAATACTACAATCAGTCCAACTATGAAGTGAAGAACAAGGGGGTGGGCATAGGCTCCCGCGGATATAACCCCGTGACCACCGCAGACCATGCCTCAAATTCTCTTCTGAAAGAGATTCTGCTCACGGAATTCCCTCACTACGGATGGTTCTCGGAGGAGACATCCGATTCTCCCGACCGGCTGACAAAAGAGCGCGTCTGGATCGTGGACCCCCTGGACGGTACCCATGAGTTCATAGAGGGTGTACCAAACTTCGTCGTGAGCATTGCTCTGGTTGAAAACCATCTTCCGATTCTGGGTGTTTTGTACAATCCCGCAACTGAGGAGATATTCTGGGCGGCCTCGGGACAAGGTGTCAACCTGAATGGTGAAAAGGTTCAATGCACATTGCAGTCGGAACTCTCAGAGATGGTAATCCTGAACAGTCGCACCGAAACAGACAGGGGATTGTGGAGCCGTTACAATGAAACGTTCTCAGAACTGAGGGCGGTGGGAAGTGTGGGTTACAAGCTGGCCCTCACAGCTGCCGGAATGGCGGACATTTTCGTCTCTTTGCGACCCAAACACGAGTGGGACATATGCGGGGGTCACTGTCTCATCAACGAAGCGGGAGGAAAATTGATTGATCTCAAGAGCCGGGTGGTAACCTACAACAACGAGAACGCCCTCATTTCTCCAGGTCTCATCGCAGGAAATCCGAGTGCAGTGAAGAACGTACTGGATGTGCTAGGGCGCTAGCGTGTTCATGTGTTAAAGTGTTCAGGTTGTGACGGGCTTCAAAGGCAAGTGGAAGGGTCATGAGTGATACACAAATACCGGAAGGGGCGATCCGGTGTCTTGATAAGGGGTTCCTCCGTCTGGTGGACAAGATGGGTGGCGACGATGCCATTGTCCAGGCCGCCCGTGTGAGCTATGGGAAAGGAACACGGAAGGTTTCCCAGGATAGAGGCCTTATCCGATATCTCATGCGCCACCGTCATTCCACCCCCTTTGAAATGGTTGAGCTTAAGTTCCATGCCAAGATGCCCATTTTCGTGGCCCGGCAGTGGGTACGGCACCGGACAGCCAACATCAATGAGTACAGCCTGCGATATTCGGAAGCCAGGGATGAATTCTACATCCCGGACGAAAAGATCATCCAGTTTCAAAGCAAGCTAAGTAAGCAGGGGCGGGAGCTATCCCTTGTTCCCCGTGAGTTGAAAAACAAGGTGATTTCCTATTTCAAGGAGATTTCAGAGAGAAGTTTCGCCATCTACTCGGAACTGAATGAGGCAGGAATAGCCAGGGAGCTGGCACGTGGAATCCTCCCTGTGAATATCTATACGGAGTGGTACTGGAAAAACGATCTTCACAATATCTTCCATTTTCTTCATCTCCGTACGGATGATTCAGCCCAGTACGAAATCCGCGTGTACGCTAAGGCTATGGAAAGCATTGTGAAAGAGATTGCCCCTCTGGCTTACGAAGCATTCATGGATTATGCTGTCCGGGGAATGCAATTGTCGAGTCCTGAGCAGATCAGTTTAACAAAGAACCTGCCACCGAGCGTTGTGGAGGATACTGTGGAGGATGTGAACTATCGGATCGTCGCCACCCTTCAGAATAGCAAGCCCCGGCCGGAGGATGAACTGTACATTGTTTATCAAAAGCAGGGGGGGAGGGACGCTCGTGAAGATTTTGAACTCAAGTGGGCCTCGGGAGAAATTGAAACGGGAAATATCCGGGAACTTCGCGAGTTCAAAGCCAAACTTGTTGCGCTCGAGAAAAATGACCCCGCGTGACTCAATAGCAGGCCACCGTCAGAGACTGCGCGACAAATTCATGAAATCGGGATTGGACGCTTTTCACGACTATGAAATTGTCGAGCTTCTTCTCACCGTTGGAATACCCCGAAGGGATTGCAAGCAGCCCGCGAAAGACGCTCTGAAACGGTTCGGATCGTTGCGAGGGGTGCTTGAGGCTTCGCCGGAAGAACTCACTGAAATCAGGGGACTGGGGCCCAGAAATATTTTTGGGCTCAAGTTGGCTCAGGCCATCGCCCGGCGCTATCTCCGGGAGAGAGTAGAGGGGCACGATTTCCTTCGCTCCTCCCGGGAGGTGATCGACTATTTGAAGGTTAGTTTGAGAGACCGGAGTCGCGAGATCTTTTCAGTTATCTATCTCAACGGAAGAAATCAAGTAATGGCATCGGAGGAACTTTTCGAGGGTACCCTCACCACGTCTGCCGTCTATCCCAGGGAGGTAATTGAGGCGGCACTGAAACACAAAGCTGCTGCGCTCGTATTCGCCCACAATCACCCGTCAGGAAACACAGAGCCGTCAAAGGAGGATCTGGAAATCACTCGCAGGCTGAAGGAAGCAGCCGCAACCATAGATGTGAGCGTGCATGATCATATTATTGTCTCCGGCAACGACTATTACTCTTTTTCCGATCATGGTCTTCTCTGAATCAACACTTATGTTCATCCATTTATGAACCACAGAGAACACAGAGTATATAGACATGATTTTTCAACTCTTTAGATGGATTATTTTGAAGTTCGCTCCTGAAAAACTCCAATTAACGTTGTTCTTTTATAAACTTATAGTTATTAGCTCTCTCTGTGACCTCTGTGGTTTAGTTTTAGAGAACCAGGTTAGGTCTTGACGCCCATGGCTCAAACTTCAACAGTTGGCCCAAAAGGGGACAAGATTCGATCGGACCTGAGAGTCACCTACTCGACAAGACGCCAGCCTCTTAGTGTCGAGATCAAGAGTAAGGTTCTTGCCCTCTACGGTGACTCTCTGAAAAAACAAGCCGAAAGCGTGTGCCGAGATCTTGGTGTCGATTCCGGTAAACTCGTGATCGAAGATTTCGGTGCGGTTCCTTTCGTCGTAGGAGCCCGAATTGAAGGGGCTATCAAAGGGGCCCGGCCGAAGATTTCGGAGGAGTCGCTTCCCCCCATGAAGGACTTCTGCAAAGGGACCACTGAGCCTGGTCGTTTTCGCCGGAGTCGCCTCTATCTCCCGGGTAATCAGCCGAAACTCATGCTCAATGCCGGGATTCATAGACCGGATGCCATCATACTGGATCTGGAAGACTCCATTTCGCCACCGGAAAAAGAGTCAACACGTTTCGTTGTGAGAAATGCCCTGAGATCCGTCGATTTCTTCGAGGCCGAACGGATGGTCCGAATTAACCAGGGGGAACTCGGATTGAAAGACCTCGAGTACGTGGTACCTCACAATGTTCATCTGGTTCTCATCCCGAAAGTGGAATCGGCTGAGCAGGTAGAAAATATCGAGGAACGAATCTCGGAAATCTGCGGAGCGTGCGGCCGTGAAGATCCGGTATATCTTATGCCCCTTATTGAAACTGCCCGTGGAGTGATGAAGGCGCTGGAGATCGCCGAGGCTTCATTAAGAAATGTGGCGCTGGCCATTGGATTGGAGGACTATTCTGCAGATATAGGAACTGAACGGACCGCTGAGGGGCGGGAATCGTTCATGGCGCGGAGTATCATCGTTAACGCAGCTCGGGCGGCAGGCATTCAGGCCATCGACTCTGTCTACAGTGATGTGAGTGACATGGAGGGACTCAGGTCCTTCGTGGAAGATTCCAGGTCCCTGGGTTTCGACGGAGTGGGGTGTATCCATCCCCGGCAGATTCGCGTGATTCATGAAGTGCACAGGCCCAGTGAGGAAGAGATTAAGAAGGCGAAAGAGATTATCCTGGCATACGATGAAGCCCGAGAAAAGGGGTTTGGCGTGGTTTCTCTCGGAAGCAAAATGATTGATCCACCTGTGGTGAAGCGAGCCCTCCGTACGGTGGGTCTCGCCGTTTCCGGGGGTTTGCTGGAAAAGAACTGGAAAGGACCTGGGAAATCATGACCGAACTGCTGGAAAACGCTGCGGGTAGACTTGTCCCTGCCGAAGTGAACGGGATCCCTCAGGTGCCTTTCAAAGGTGTTGGAAAACAGAGGCCGGAGGGGAGAAAAGCGTCCCCCTTTGTCCGTACGTGTTCCGATTATCCAGCTGATGGAAACAAGGTGGTTGGGTCCCTAAAGGAAGCGCTGGAGAGATGCGGACTGAAAGACGGCATGACCATCTCTTCCCATCACCATTTCAGGAACGGTGATCTGCTCATGAACCGCGTATTTGATGTGGTCTCCGACATGGGTGCAAAGAATGTGCGGTGGTTTCCATCTGCTGCATTTCCATGTCATGAGCCTATCGTTCAGCACATGAAAAACGGTGTCGTGAGCTGGGTGGAGGGATCTCTCAACGGTCCGCTGGGACGTTTTGCGTCAGGGGGGGGGATGAACGGAACGGCCGTATTGAGAAGTCATGGTGGTCGCTGGCAGGCGGTTCAGGACGGTGAGGTTCACATTGATGTCGCCGTGCTGGCGGCGCCCACGGCGGACCCATTCGGAAATGCCACGGGCGACCGCGGTCCTTCCGCATGTGGACTCCTTGGGTTTGGTCTTGTCGATTCCTTATATGCCGATAAGGTGATCATTGTCACGGACCATCTCGTGTCATTTCCCTGTGTTCCGTGGCAGATTCAAGGTCAGAACGTCGATCACGTGGTGGTGATGGAAGAGATCGGCGATCCGGCAAAGATCGTTTCGGGCACCACCCGCCTCACCCGCTCTCCGGACCGGCTATACATTGCCGAACTGGCCGCCCGGTTCGTGAAAGCGGCGGGAATCATGAAAAATGGTTTCAGTTTTCAGGCTGGTGCCGGGGGTACCGCTCTCGCGTTTGCCAGCTATTTGAAGCAATTCATGAAAGAAGCCGGCGTGAAGGCTGGATTTGTCAGGGGCGGATCCACGAAATACCTGGTTGAAATGTTGGAAGAAGGCTTCGCGGATTATATTCTGGACGGACAGACATTCGATCTTGATGGGGTCCGGTCCATGCGGGAGAATCCGAATCATGTCAACACATCACCGTTCACGTCTTATAACTGGCACGGGAAAGGGAATTTCGCTTCCATGGTTGATGTGGTGGTGCTGGGAGCCACGGAGGTGGATCTGAATTTCAATGCGAACGTGGTCACCCATTCTGACGGATTGCTCCTGCATGGCATTGGCGGATGGCAGAACTGTCTATTCAGCAGCTGTACAATTCTACCCATACCGTCGTTCCGGAATCGGATCCCCATCATCGTTGACCGCGTCACGACGCTCTGTGGTCCTGGAGAACTCATCGATGTCGTTGTCACCGAACGGGGCATCGCCATCAATCCGGTTAGGGAGGATTTGATAGCGACAACGAAGAACTCCGGACTTCCCCTCCGTCCAATGGAGGAAATCAAAGAAGAGGTGGACGACCTCTGTGGAGGTCCGCCCCAGAAACCTTCTGTCACAGAGAAGGTGATCGGGGTGACAAAGTGGGTGGATGGAACCGTGCTGGACGCCATCTACGGGGTGAAAAGCTGAACAGGGAGGGAGAGATGAGAGACGAAGTGCTGCAGCTATGGCCGGAGATTGAATGGATCGAGGACACCGTGCTCCGGGGGAAAGTTACGGACTGCTGGGAATACGCCATCGAGAACAGTCCTCTTTCGCCGGAAGATCTCAGAAATATCCCTTTCTCTCTTCTGGTCGAGGACTGCAAGATATCTTTCATGAACCATAAGCGAACGGCTGTTCATCTTGCAGTGGAAATCGCCAAAATCATGCAACAGAATTTTGGAGATGAGATCTCCATCGACATGGATACCTTGATCGCCGGGGCCATTCTCATGGACGTGGGAAAGCTATTTGAGTACGAGATAGTTGACAGAAAGCTGACCACGAGTGACTCAGGGAAAATCCTCCGCCATCCCTTTAGCGGGGTAGGCATTGCAGCGCGCTTTGGGATTCCGCCCGGAGTCCAGCACATCATCGCCACGCACTCAAAGGAAGGTGATTTCGGGGAAAGAACCGTTGAGAGCATCATCGCCCATCACGCGGATTTCGTCACCTTTGAACCGTTTAGGAGATGACTTGATACTGGATACTGGATGCTTGATGCTGGATACTCGACGCCGGATAGGAAGGCTCTAGGTTGACCTACAGGGAATTGGAGGTTTGGCAGATGGCAAAAGATTTGGCGGTTGACATTCATTCGATGACCTTAAATGAATTACCCAAATTCGAAATGTTCGAAGAGGGAGGACAAATCAGGAAGTCAATCAAATCGGTTAAATCAAATATCGCGGAAGGGTACGGTAGGCGACGTTACAAACAGGAGTTCATTCGATTTCTACATTTTGCCCTTGCCTCCAATGACGAGACTTTGGATCATCTCGACACGCTTTTTGCTACTCAATCATTGAAAGATCAATCATTGTATGACGAACTGTGTTCGAGGCTCGAAGTATTGGGCAAGAAACTCAATCAATTTATTCGTTCAGTTGGGGAATCTCATGTCAGTGCCAAGTAATGACCGATCCAGAATCCAGTATCCAGTATCCAGGAATCAGAATCTGGTCGAAAAAATCGTTCAGCGGTATGCCTCTGAGACCAGCGAGAGTGATTATGTTCACCGCGGGGATTACGTTTTCATCCGACCGGCCCATGTGATGACTCACGACAATACGGGTGCGGTGATGGGGAAGTTCATGAAAATGGGGAAGGAGAAAATGGCCGATCCCCGTCAGGTTGTTTTCGCCCTGGATCACAATGTTCAGGACAAGAGTAAAGAGAATCTTGAGAAGTACCGGAGGATTGAGGAATTCGCAAAGGAGATGGAGGTAGATTTCTACCCCGCCGGTCGGGGAATCGGTCATCAGATCCTCTGTGAGGAGGGATACGCTTGGCCTGGCACGATGGTGGTGGCGGCGGACAGTCATTCTAACATGTACGGTGGTCTCGGGTGTCTCGGGACCCCTGTGGTCCGTACCGACGCGGCGGCCATCTGGGCCTCGGGAACGACCTGGTGGCAGGTGCCGCCGGTTGCCAGGGTATCACTGTCCGGGAAGCTCCGGCCGGGAGTGGTGGGTAAAGATGTGATTGTCACTCTCTGTGGTGTCTTTAACCATGACGAAATGTTGAATCACGCGATTGAGTTTTCCGGAGAAGGCATCTCTCATCTGAGTCTCAACGACCGTTTGACCATAGCCAACATGACCACGGAGTGGGGAGCCCTTGCGGGATTATTTCCCGTGGATGATGTGACCCTCTCGTGGCTCCGTTCCCGTACCAGGTTTGTGGAAAAGCGGGGTCCCGCAGGCGTCCCGTCCGATGTCGACGGTAAAGATATTCACTCTCGCCTCAACGACAGGCGAATTGAGGCTCTGGAAAGGGATGTTCTAGAGGCCGATCCTGATGCCTTCTACTCAGTGGAACTCACTCTCGATCTTTCCACTGTTCGCCCCTACGTATCGGGACCTGACCATGTTAAGGTGACGGAGAGTGTAACGGAAATTGAAAGAAAGAATATCAGGATTGACAAGGCATATCTTGTATCCTGCGTGAACAGCAGGGTAGAAGATCTCGCCGAAGCGGCGGAGGTAGTCCGGGGGAGAAAAGTTGCAGCAAGCACCGAATTCTATATTGCGGCGGCATCGAGCGAAGTTCAGGCTGAAAGCAAAAGACGCGGTGACTGGCAGGTTTTGGTCGAGGCGGGTGCAATTCCCCTGCCGCCGGGATGCGGGCCGTGCATAGGTCTGGGAATTGGTCTTCTGGAACCAGGTGAGGTGGGGATTTCCGCGACCAATCGGAATTTCAAAGGTCGCATGGGATCCCGTGAGGCGCAGGCCTACCTGGCATCTCCTTCTGTCGTGACTGCCTCCGCCATTGCCGGCAAGATTACCGCTCCGAAAGAATTTGACCGCGTGGACCTTCGAACAAGTGTGACCCTTCGTGAGGAAGAAAAAAATGGTGGTGTTCGAGCAACTCTACTGCCTGGATTCCCCAAACGGATGGAGGGAGAATTGGTTTTATGCCATCAGGATAATCTCAATACCGATGGCATCTTTCCGGGCAAGTACACCTATATTGATGACTTCACAGCTGAGCAACAAGCCCAGGTGGTGATGGAGAACTACGATCCTGAATTTGCCAACGTTATCAGTGCGGGAGACATACTGGTGGGGGGATTCAATTTTGGAACCGGGAGTTCCAGGGAGCAGGCTGCTACGGCTCTGAAATACCGTGGCATACAATCGGTGATAGCGGGTTCATACAGTGCCACTTATAGCCGAAACGCCCTGAACAACGGGTTTCTTCTCCTGGTCGCTCCCGGGTTGGTGCGTCATCTGAAGGACCGATTTGGAGATGAAAAATTGACGGTTCGAACAGGGATTCGTGCTCGGATCGATTTTGAGAATTCAACCATGACAGCAGACCAGAAAACGTACACTTTTGCCCCTGTGGGAACCACCGCCCAGGAACTTGTTCTTGCGGGGGGATTGGAGATGTGGGTGGGCAACCGATGAGCGCTCTCGCCCGCTGGATCGTTCGCCAGCTGTTTCCACAGCTGTCCCACATTTCCAGAGAAACTCTGGCTGGGATTCCGTCGGGGAGAGCAAAGATTGGGAGGGTTGAGGGGTGGTTTGCCACTATCGTCAACATTGTTCTTTTTGTGGTTAAGCTACTGCTGGCGGTATCGATTCAGAGCATTGCCCTCATGGCCGACGCGTTTCACACCCTGGCAGACGCTTTAAGTTCCCTCATTATCGTTGTCACTTTCGGGGTGACAGAAAAGCCTGCGGACGTGGAACACCCTTACGGTCACGGCAGAGCCGAGTATATCGCCACACTGATTCTTTCCATTCTCATCGTGGTAACGGGCGTGGAATTCATCCGCTCCTCAACGGAACGGGTCGTTTCACCGGCTATTCTGCATTCTTCGCTCCTGGTAATCGGTATCGTGCTCGGGACAGTCGTGATTAAGGAAATGCTGGCCAGACTTTGCCTCCGTCTCGCCGAGCTCACGGACTCGGACACCCTCAAAGCCGATGCCTGGCATCACCGGTCAGACGTATTCTCGTCTCTCGCTCCCATCGCGTCAATTCTACTGGCCAATGGTGGTAGGGCACAGTGGGATGGGATCCTGGGAGTGGGTGTGGGTTTCTTTGTTATTTGGATAGGCTATTCCGTGGGCCGAAATGCCATCGATTCTTTGCTGGGAAAACCTCCGGGACCGGAACTTCATGAGACGATACAGTCTGAAGCTCAAACCATGGAAGGGGTCATCGATATTCACAGCATTGTGGTTCACAGTTACGGAATCAAGAGATTCGTATCCCTTCACATGGAGGTGGATGAAAACCAATCTCAAAGAGATTCACACAAACTGGCGAGCCGCCTCATGAGGAGTCTGAGTCAGTCGCTCGGGGCGCATGTCGTCGTTCATGTGGACCCAGTCACCGCAAGAGGCGAAAAGGCCGACCTTGTCAAGAGAGGTTTGAAAGAATTGGTGAATCTTCACCCGGGGGTTAGTTCCTATCACGATCTTCGTCTGGTTCACGGGAGAGGTCGGGACCTGATACTGGTGAAACTTGCGGTGGAAGCGCGCCTCTCCCGTGATGAGCGAAAGAAAATAAGAAGTATTCTCTCTGGAACTTTGAGGAAGAGGTTTCCGGAATTCGACAACCGGATCAGGCTCATTTCGCCTGTCCATGATTACTAAGTTGACCAATTTACTGGCCACAGAGGTCACGGAGCATATGAATTTGCCATTAAAGACCTTACTTCTATTCGATTCCCAAACAGCGTATTTGGATTCCAATCGCGTAACGTTTTGTCAAGTTTATGTTTAATTCTCTCTGTTCTCTGTGGCTCCAGGCGAATCTCATCTCAAGATCCTTTGGAAGATCCTGTGGATACTTTGGTCTAAGTTGAGGAAGTAAAATGGCAGAATATCGGATCGCGTGGCTTCCCGGTGATGGTGTGGGGCACGATGTGATGGAGTGCGCCCGGCTGATTCTGGATACTATGAATTTTGATGGGGAATACATTCATGGGGACATCGGCTGGGAATTCTGGAAGTCCGAAGGAAACGCCTTTCCCGATCGGACGAAAACTCTGATGCGGGAAACACACTGTGCCCTTTTCGGTGCCATTACGTCGAAGCCCAAGGATGAGGCAGCGAAAGAGCTGTCACCGGAACTCAAGGAGAAGGGGTTTGTCTACTTCAGCCCTATCGTGCAGCTGCGACAGGAGTTCAACCTTCACACGAACCTACGCCCCTGCAAAGCCTATCCAGGGAATTCTCTCAACTACCGTGAGGGGATTGACATCGCCATTTTCCGCGAGAACACGGAAGGGATGTATGGAGGTGTGGAATTCTTCCCTCTCCCTGGGGAAGTGTTTGATGCGCTGGACGCGAACCATCCGAAGATGAAAAAGTTTGAAAAGTTTGGACTCAACAACATTGCACTGTCAACTCGCATCATGACGAAACAGGCGTGTGAAAACATTGCGGTTCAGGCTTTCGAGTACGCAAGAAAGTCCGGTCGAAGGTCGGTCACGGTGGTGGACAAGCCCAACGTGCTCCGGGAAACCGGCGGACTCATGATTCGAACGGCCAGGGAGGTGTCCAGAAGGTACCCGGCGATTGAGTTGGGGGAGACAAATATCGATGCGCAGTGCATGTGGCTCGTGAAGAATCCTGAAGACTATGAAGTGATCGTGGCTGAGAATATGTTTGGAGATATCCTTTCGGATCTCTGTGCTCAACTGGTGGGGGGGCTCGGCTTTGCTTGCTCCGCTAATATAGGAGATGATTACGCGGTGTTCGAACCCACCCATGGCTCCGCTCCCAAATATGCGGGCCAGTATAAAGTCAATCCCATGGCCATGCTTCTTTCGGTGAAAATGATGTTCGAATGGCTCGGAGAACGGGAGAAGGCCGTTGGCCTGGAACGTGCTGTGGCAGAGGTCATTGCAGAGGGGAAGGTGAGGACTTACGATATGGGAGGAAGCAGTACGAGTCTCGAGGTGGCGGAGGAAATAGCCAGGAAGTTAAAGGGATCATGATGGAGAGCATATCGAGACAGCTTGCACGTTTTGCCATCGGTCTTGAGTATGATGATTTTCCTGAGGAGGTGGTTAATGAGGTAAAGAGATTCCTTTACGACTCAATTGGCTGTGCCTACGGTGGGTATCACACCAGAGATGTGAACATCATCCGCAATATCTACTCGCGTACGGGAGGTAAGAAAGAGGCCACCGTGATCGGGTTTGGCGATGGAATGTCGGCCATTAATGCCACGCTCGTTAATTCTTTGATGATCAGAGCCTTGGATTATAACGACATTTACTGGAAAGAAGATCCCAGTCACCCTTCTGACCTTATTCCTGCTGCCCTCGCGGTGGGTGAGCTGGTGAATGCTCCCATGAAGGATGTCATTGTGGCCATAGTTCTGGGATATGAATTCGAGATGCGACTCTGTGAATTCGCGGTCCCGGGGATAAGGGAGAGAAAATGGCATCACGCCACCCTGACGCAGTTCGTCGCCCCCATCGTAGCCGGAAAACTCCTTGATTTGACAGAAGATCAACTGGTCAACGCCATAGGGGTTTCAGCCAGTCACAATTACACTGTGGGAGCTCCCACTGCCGGTCATCTCACCATGATGAAGAACACGGTTGATCCCATGGCTGTTCAGGCTGGAGTGCTGGCGGCTCTCATGGCCGAGAAGGGTTTCACCGGCACCGAGGAAGTGTTCGAGGGCAAGGAGGGGTTTATGGATATCTTCGGGCCCGAGTGGGACGTAGAAAAACTCGTGGGGAGTTTAGGGAATTCTTTCAAGATATTGGAGTGTTCCATGAAGGCGTTCCCTACGGAAGCCCTGACCCACACTCATCTTTCCGCCACGTTGAAAGTGGTAACCGAGGAAAACATCAGACCTGAGGATATTGAAGAGGTGATAGTGACAACTGTTGCCAGGGCGTGCGACATCCTGTTTGATCCTAAGAAATATGAACCGAGAACTCGAGAGACGGCTGATCATTCCCTCCCTTATTGTTTGGCTTGGGCCATTCTTGACCGGGAGATTACCACGGCCAGTTTTAGCGAGGAAAAGATCAACGACCCCCGGTTGACAAAACTCATCCACAAAATTAAGGGAGAGGCGAGCGAGAAATTCGAGCGGATGTTTCCGGACAAACAGCCTTCCCGGGTTACCATTCGTACGAAAGATGAACGGGAATTCTCGGCCTATCTTGAATATCCAAAGGGAGATCCCAGGGAACCCATGACCCTGGAGGACTTGCAGGCGAAGTTCAATGCACTGTCGGCGGATCTCCTCTCAGAGGATGACCTGGAAGAGGTGCGGAAGATGGTTTTTTCTTGCGAGGAGATAGGCAGCGTCCGAGAGTTTATGAATGGGCTGCCCGTCTCACGGACCGGCCATGAATCATCTTGAGAGTCAAATTCTTGTCAAAAAGAGTCATCGTACCTGAAAGCCCGGCTACGATACGGAGCACCGTCAGACTTCTCGAACATCGGCAATTTCCTCTGAAGAGAGTGTCAGCCGGGTTGAATTATCTAGCTTGTGGATGATAGCCTCTCCGTCCTGGGCTACGCCTTCGAAGATCCCCATCGCGTTTTCCCCTTTCCAGTTGAAACTGACCGTCTTTCCAATGTGTGAGCAACGATTTTCCCAGTCAGAGATTATTGACGAAGCATCGCCGGACTTCAAACCGGCGTACCGCCGTTCAAGGGAATTGAGGGTCCAGGCCAGAATCAGTTCTCGCTGCGCCGGTGACTGCTTCTCAATAGCGATGGAGGTCGTGATATTCCGTATTGACTCGGGAAATTCACTTTGGGACTCGTTTACATTGATTCCGATTCCCGCGATGGCCGAGGTCATCACATCTCCCTGGAATCTTGTCTCCAAAAGGATGCCTCCGCACTTCTTCCCGGAAAGGAGCACATCATTGGGCCATTTGAGTTGGGAGACCAGCCGAAAATTTTCAATGGCATCGGTGACAGCAAGTCCGACGGCAAGAGAAAGCACTCCTGCAGGTTTTCCCCGCATATTCGGTTTCAGGATGACTGAGAATGCCAGTCCTTTCCCCGGACCTGAGAACCAGGATTCCCCATGGCGGCCCCGGCCGGCCGTCTGGTTATCGGTGAGGATCAGAGTCCCCTCTTCCGCCCCTTCTTCGAGCAATTTCCGTGCCTCCAGGTTGGTGGAGTCCACCCTCGTGTAGTATTCGATCTCCCGGCCGAGAATCTGGGTCTGAAGATTTGCTGTGACGAGTTGAGTGAACAACATTAAATCAAGAACCAAGTAACCAGTAAGCAGTCCCGAGGCATCGGGATCTCCGCTGCGCTCCGATTGGCAGTAGCAGTCCCGAGCGGTCGGGATCTCCGCTACGCTTCGATTGGCAGTCAGTAGTCAGATCACTCATCCATTCTCCATTTCTCCATTCCTCCATTTCTCCTCCTCCACAGGAGACCCTACGGGTCAAGGGAGTTCCTACGGAACAATTCTCCAGTTGTCCATTCTCCAATCTTCAATAATCAATATTCAATTTGCTTCGTATTCACCATAAACACCACGCAACGTATCAGAAATTTCTCCCAGAGTCGTGCGGACTTTTACCGCTTGTATCAAGTAGGGAAGGAGGTTCTCGTCATTCGTTGCCGCCGTGGCGAGGGATTCCCTTGAAGATGCCACGGCGAGGTTGTCACGCGTCCGTTTGAATTTCTTGACGCGATCGATCTGTTTTGCCGTCGCCCCGGGATCGATACTTAACGTGTCAGGTTCACCGTTCACATCTGAAACAAACTTGTTTACACCCACGACGATGCGTTTGCCACTATCCACGCCTCTCTGGTACTCCAGGGCGCTCCGGATTATCTCATTTTGAATGAATCCTTTTTCGATAGCTTTTACGGCACCTCCTATTTCGTCAATCTTCTCAATAATTGTCCTGGCCTCTTTTTCAATCCTGTCGGTGAGTTCTTCCACGTGATAGGAACCCCCCAGGGGATCCACCGCGTGGGTTACTCCGGTCTCGTAAGCGAGGACTTGTTGGGTCCGGAGTGCGAGCTGGACCGACTTCTCTGTGGGGAGTGCCAGTGCTTCATCCTGAGCGTTGGTATGGAGAGATTGGGCGCCACCCAGGACCGCTGCCAGAGCTTCCACGGCAGTTCTCACCACATTGTTACCCACCTGCCGCGCAGCGAGCGTCGATCCGGCGGTCTGCACATGAAAGCGGCACATCATGGATCTGGGGTTCTTCGCGGAAAACCTGTTCTTCATTATCGTCGCCCACAAGCGACGAGCGGCGCGGAATTTTGCCACCTCTTCAAACAGGTCCAAATGGGCGTTGAAAAAGAAGGAGATACGAGGGGCAAAATCGTCCACGCTGAGTCCACGGTGGAGAGCTTCTTGAACGTAGGCAATGGCGTTCGCAAAGGTGAAAGCGAGTTCCTGGGATGCCGTCGAACCGGCTTCTCGAATGTGATAACCCGAAACGGAAATGGTGTTCCACTTTGGCATCTTCTCATGACAGAATTCGAAAGTATCGGTAACGATCTTCAAACTTTCCCGGGCGGGGAAAATGTGAGTTCCCCGGGCAACGTATTCCTTCAGAATATCGTTCTGAATGGTGCCCCGCAGCTTCGAAAGTGGAATACTCTGGCTTTCCGCAATGGCAACATAAAAGGCGAGAAGAATCGCCGCGGTAGAATTGATGGTCATTGAAGTGGAAATCCGGTCGAGAAGGATGCCGTCAAAGAGGCGCTCCATGTCTTCGAGGGTTGAAATGGGAACCCCCACACGTCCCACTTCCCCTTCAGCTTTCCGGTGGTCCGAATCGTAGCCCATCTGGGTGGGAAGGTCAAATGCGACTGAGAGCCCCGTAACACCTTGCTCCAGCAGGTATTGAAACCGCCTGTTGGATTCCTCTGCAGAGGTGAAGCCTGCATACTGCCGCATGGTCCAGAGCCGTTCCCGGTACATATTGGAGTAGATGCCCCGGGTGTAAGGGAATTCACCGGCCTTTTCACGTGTCATGGATTCAGGGGGGCTAAGTAAATTGGCGCTCCTTCTTGATTTGCTGGTAGGCGTCGTTGATGGCTTTGAACTTGTCTTCCGCCAGTTTCTGCAGATCGTCTCCCAGGTGCTGAACCTTATCCGGATGGTATTTGTTGGCCATTTTGCGGTAAGCTCGTTTGATTTGATCCGCAGGAGAATCGGAATCGACCTCAAGGATTCGATACGCGGAGGACGGATCAGAAACGAACATGGCTTTGATGGACTCGAAGTCGGCCTGGGAAACTCCAAGGTATCCCGCAATCTTCTGGATGGCGTCAACCTCAGCCGGGTGAACCCGTTGATCCGCTTTGGACAGGCCGAAGAGTACATGAATCATCTCCAGGCGGCTCGGATGATCCATCCGACTCTTGATCTGGCGGCAGACGGAGGCAAGAGAATAATCCTGTTCAAGAATATCGTGGAAGAGGATCATCATGTCATTTGTATTCCGCTGGCCGAAATTCTGTTTCAGGAATTGTTTCACGTATTCAAGTTCGGATTTCAGAAGTTGCTTGTCAGCCTTCATGACATGGGCGAACAAAACGAGAAGCGAGACTGCAAAGTCACCAGGCCTTGTTCTGGGGTATCCAGAACTACTTCCCCAGCCCATGCGGACGGAGGACGTCCCTCCGCCCTTGCGGTCCTCGCTCATGGTGGCCAGGGCGTACCCCACAATGGCACCGATTGGTCCCCCGAGCGCCCAGCCCAGGCCACCCCACAACAGTCGACTACCGATTCCCATCCTTATCAGGGGTGATGGAAACCAATATGGCATTCTTTTCCACGGATTGTCCCTGGGAAGCCGCCACGTCTCCTACTTCACCGGAAATGGAGGATACAATCTCATTCTCCATCTTCATCGCCTCCAATATCATCAATTTATCCCCTCTCTTCACCATCTGACCGGGCTCCACGAAAACAGCCGAAATAAGTCCGGGGATAGGCGCTCTGACCTCACCCCGGGAGTGAACCGATACATCACTGATTCCAAATCGCTCAAGGAGAAGGTCAGTTTCATCCTTGATCTTTACCTGGTAGGTGTGCTGATCTATTACAACTTTATAGCCATCGGATTGTTCCGTAACACTCAGGTGGTGAGATTGACCGCCCGTGAGAATCGAATAAGAATGGGGCGTCAGACGCACACAATCCCAATCTTCATGTGAACGGTTGAGCTGCACTGTGATTGTGTCCCCCCTCTTCTCAATGTGGAAAGTGAGTTCCGTTCCGTCAATCGTAGCCCGGAATTTCACCGAAGTGCGTCCTTTCGGCCGGAGGACTTCCATATGGACCGGGGAGATGCAGGCCTTCCGTTGATCTTCGTCTTATTCCCCAGGTCTGACCTGTGGATGGCAGTCAAAACGGAGGCGATTTGGTGGTGAATCCTCCTCTTTTTGTCTCCGTCTTTCCTGAGATTCCCTGTTTCCGCGGAGATGAACTCCGTGTCATAGTCCCCGGAGCGGAAACCGGGATGGGAGAGGACGGCCAGACAGAATGGTATCGTGGTTTGTACCCCCATGATATGGCATTCCTTGAGGGCGCGTCTCATTCTGCTTATGGCTTCACCGCGATTCTTTCCCCAGGCCACGAGCTTCCCCAGGATCGGATCGTAGTGAGGAGTGATACGTTGACCGACCCTGATGCCGTGATCGAAACGAATTCCAAACCCGCCGGGAATGTCCAGTTCAGCGATGGTCCCAGTGCTGGGAATGAAATCGGCGAATCCGTCTTCAGCATAGACCCGGCATTCAATGGCATGACCGAGATAGTCACCCTGGTCACCTTCAATGGAGAGCGTCTCCCCGTCTGCCACCCGAATCTGCTCCCGCACCAGATCGATTCCTGTAATCATCTCCGTAACAGGATGTTCCACCTGAAGGCGCGTGTTCATTTCAAGGAAATAGAAATTCTTGTTTCCATCAACCAGAAACTCAACGGTTCCCACCCCTGTGTACCCGGAACGGCGGGTGATGGCCACAGCAGACTGGGCCATCTTTCGCCATAGTTTGTTATCGATAAACGTAGAGGGCGACTCCTCGATCAATTTCTGGTATCTGCGCTGAATGGAACACTCTCGTTCCCTCAAAGGAACGCAGTGACCGTGAGAATCGGCCATAACTTGGATTTCAATGTGACGAGGTCGTTGAAGTAGTTTTTCGATGAAGACCCTTCGGTCGGAGAATGAGGAGGCAGATTCGGACATTGCCCTTTCAAGGGCCCCTGGTAATTCTTCTGTGGAGTTCACGATTCTAATTCCTTTTCCACCACCTCCGCCCACCGCCTTCACCATGACGGGGAACCCTATGATTCGGGCAAGCTCAATCGCTCCGGTTTTTTCGACCACTGGCATTTCCGACCCTGGCACCACGGGAACGCCTTCCTCCATGGCCAGCTTCCTCGCCGAGACCTTGTCTCCCATCTTTGCCATGGCATCGGTGGGAGGGCCGATCCACGTAAAACCTGCTTCCCGAACCGCCGCAGCAAACTCCCCATTTTCTGACAGGAAACCGTAACCGGGATGAACAGCGTCGGCTCCGCTCGACTTCGCCACGTCAAGAATTTTCTCCGCCCGGAGATAGCTCCTTGCGGAAGGGGCAGATCCGATCGGAAAGGCCTCCGTGGCCAAGAGGACGTGGGGTGACGAACGATCGACGTCTGAGAAGACGGCCACCGTGTGTATGCCCATTTCATGACAGGTGCGGATAATTCGAACCGCGATCTCCCCGCGGTTGGCGATGAGGACTTTCTTAATCATCGAAAAAAGATAAGAAGTATAATTTTTCTGCGAAAGTCATATATTCGGTGCCATGAATCAATTCCTGGATCGATTCAAGATTCGGCTTGTACTCTGGTGGTTTCGACTAACGGGAAAACTGAAGCCGAAAGGCGACCTTCTGGCCATTCGCCGGGAGGGATCGGGCGTGGGAAGTGCCCTGATTATTCTGCCCAAGGGACGGGATGACTCCCGCATTGCCCGGTATTTCCTCAAATCCCTTAAGCCTGACGGCAAAGTGGATCTCCGCATTCTGATGGACAACAGCCTCTATCACAGCATTACGGAGACGCCTCCTGCTACGGTTGAAACTTACAGCGCAGACGATGTTAGCTGGTTCTCTCTTCCTAAAAGAGATCTTATCCGTCGCATCCTTGCGAACAAGTATCATGCCGTGGTGGATATGCATCCCTCCTTCAATCTCTCAACGGCCTACCTTACCTACCTTTCGGGAGCCCCTCTCCGCGTGGGTTTCTCCAGTAGATTTTCAGGGAAATTCTTTAACATTGAAATTGAGCGGAAGAGTAACCACTTTATCGAACAGAGTTATCTCTCCATCCAGAAGCTGTTGAACCTGTGAACGTTTACGTATACGAAAACCGCGACGAAGCGTTGAACCTGGAACCCATTGCTCTCACGCGTCCCGGCTTCGACTTGAGGTGTGGAGCGTTCACTTTTCTTGAAAGAATCCAGCGTCTCTCTCACGGATCGACCCTTTCCGTCTTTGTGAGGGATGAGCTCACCGAAGTCACCCGTGAAAGATTCTCCGATGTGGTAGTGAATCCTCAGGATGTCACTAAGGGGATCTGGCTAAACGGAATCTTTCTGTGGCGGCGTGAGTTCATGGATGAACTCCGTTCATCATCAAACACCGTGCTTCGCTGCGGTGAAAGGGTTGTAGGGGTGTCCCTGGACGAAGAAAAGGGACGAGCTTGGGTTGAAAGGGGAAGTCCCGTGTTCGAACCGCCCGACAAATCCCTCCCTTCGAAGGAGATATCTGCCGAGCCTGTCGCCTATCTTTGGGACTGTGTGAATCTCAATGGAACAGCGCTTCGCCAGGACGCTGATTTCTTTGAGCTTGGTAGAAAGAATGGTGGGGTCGACCAGGGCGTCCATCTTCTCAATCCGTCCTCTATTTATGTAGGAAAGGGGTCAAGAGTCAAGGCGGGGGCGGTCCTCGACGCTGCGGATGGTCCCATTATCATCGGAGAAAATGTGACCGTTCTCTCCGGCGCCTGTCTTGAGGGTCCCCTTTTCGTTGGCGACAAAAGTGTCATCAAGGTGGGGGCCAAGATTTATGGAGAAACGTCGGTGGGGCCTGGATGCAAGGTGGGAGGTGAAGTGGAGGAAGCCATTTTTCAGAGCTGGAGTAATAAACAGCATGATGGATTCCTCGGTCACGCCTATATCGGTGAATGGGTAAACGTGGGTGCGGACACAAACAATAGCGACCTCAAGAACAACTACTCTCCCGTTAAGGTGATGATCAACGGCAGAGTCGTGGATACAGGATCACTATTCGTTGGACTTTTTCTCGGGGATCATTCCAAGACGGGTATCAATACGATGTTCAACACAGGTACCGCTGTGGGGCCCGCCTGCAACATAGTGGGCTCAGGATTTCCTTCCAAATCGATTCCTCCCTTTTCCTGGGTAGTGGATGGAAAGATCCAAACCCATCTCTTTGAAAAATTTGTGGAAACTGCCAGGGCGGTCAAGAATAGACGGGACCAGTCTTTCTCATCCGCAGAGGAAAAACTCTATCGCCGCTTATTCAAAGGGCGTTCCGCCTGAACTCCTCTCTGGTTTCCACACCCATCCCCAAAAATGTTGTTGACGACGGTACGACCGGCGATTATATTAACGCTCCGAAATCAGGAACGAATAGGTTTATTATGACACTCGAAGGCATCATCTGTCCCGAATGCAGCGTTCCTCTTCACGAGGATGAGCTGCGAGAGTCACTTGTCTGCCCAAGCTGCAAAACGGATCTCAAATCACCCAAGTACCTTGACTTTATTGAATACCTCGTTGCCAACGGGATCGTTAGCGACATAGACTTTTTCGACACCAAGTTGTACAGCGACGAAATCGAAAGACTCGACCCTTCTGATCAGGAAGAGGTGGATCCCCAGGATTATGAAAAGAAGAAAGACACATTTTCACTCTTCGAAAATGAAATAGAATCCATCCAGGAAGACGAATCCGATGACATGGACTCGTGGGAAGGCCTCGAGGAAGACTGGGAGGAATTCAATAGGCGAGATGCGGAAGAAGACGCAGGAGGAAAATGAGTAAAGAGAGAGAACAGAAGATCAACATTGAACTGGATGAAAAAGTGGGCAGCGGAGAGTATGCGAATTTTGCGGTGATAACCCACTCTCCCGCAGAATTTGTCATGGATTTTGTCCGGCTTCTGCCGGGAATGCCCAAGGCGAAGGTAAATTCCCGGATTATCATGGCACCCTCCCATGCGAAGGCTTTTCTGAATGCACTTACCGATAATATTCTTCGGCACGAGAAGAAATACGGCGAAATCAAGGTTCCATCCAAGGATTCATTCTCTCCGTTTGGATTCAAACCCCCGAAAGGCACGCTTCCAAATTGATCGTCGCCGAACGTGCCAGGCCGTACTGGAGACGGCAGACTTGCAGTAGGGGAAGTTATGGGGATTAGCCAGGAACTGCTGGATATCCTCTGCTGCCCGGAAACCAAGGAGGCCGTCCATCTCATCTCTGAACAAGAGTCCGAGAGAATCAATGCCGCTATCTCCAGCGGCACCGTGAAGAAGCGCAGCGGCGAGACCGAAACGGAAAAAATCGACACCGGTCTTCTCAGGGAGGACGGGAAGTATCTCTATCCAATTCGTGAAGACATCCCTGTCATGCTCATTGACGAGGCCATCGATATGGCCACGGTGAAGTCAGGCTCGAGCCTGGATTAACCTAACCAATCGACAGATTAGGTATGTTCGTGCTCGAAGGCGTGGTTATGCCTGGTGGACATGTCCGAAGTTTCGCATTCCAGGGTAATATCCCTCACGTCAAATTCATCCTGAACGATAGACCTGATCTGCCGCTTAATCCCTTCTGTCTCTTCTACTGTTCCTACCGAAACCACCACGTGAGCGGTTCCCACCGTGAGATGAGAACAGACCTGCCAGAGACGCACATCCACAAAGTCTTTTACTCCTTCCACATCTAAGACGCGCCCTCTTAACCGGTCCACATCCTGTGGCGATTTGTGAAGGAGTATCTCCGCGCTCCGGTAGAGCACGCGTCCCGCGGCGATCAAAATGAGGAGTGCCACGAAGCCCGCCACGATGGGATCGACAACGGGCGTGTCGAAGAGCTTGATGGCCACAATCCCCACCACCACTGAGACGGAGGCAAGGATATCTCCGAGCACATGCAAATAGGCAGCCTGAATATTGATGTCCTTCTTGCTGTGCCTGGAGATGCGTTGAAAGAGGACGGCCACAGTGAAGTTGACCGCCAGCCCAATCCCGGCTACAATCAATGCTCCGGTCGTATCGATGGGCGCGGGGTTCCGGAAACGCGACCACGCTTCCGCGAAGATGAGTGCGGAAATGACGCTCAACAAAAGGCCATTGAAGAGTGCGCTCATCACCTCAAGGCGGTGGTAACCGAACGCCATCTGCCGGGACGGCTGTTTCCGGTGCGCAATGGTGAGGGAGAGGAAGGCGACGAGAATGGAGATGAGGTCGGAAATGACGTGGAACGAATCGGAAATGAGACTCAGACTATTAAATGCGATCCCGCCGATCAACTCCGCCAGGAAGGTTCCCATCAGCAGTGCAGCGGCAATGAGCAACGTTTGGCGGGGAGCGGGCACGGTCTTCATAATTTGACTGAATATGAAAGGAATTACGCTACAGCCGGCCCTGGAGTCTCAACACGGTCATCCTTCCGAGTTTCGGTCCTCCGATGATTTCCGTATGACGATCCTCCAGCACGTTGTTGATCGTAGCGAACAGCTTCAGGTGGTCGTTGAAGGAGTAGCTGAGATGAAGGTCGAGAATGCTGTACGCACGGATGGTTCCAAAGTAGATACCCGACTGCCATTCGAAGCTATCCACGTGCCGCAGACTGGCGGCAACGGAAACGCCGATTGGGGACTCGTACGTTGCCTTCAGGGCCCACTTGTTTCTGGGGGCGTTTATGGGGTCCTTTGTGCCGGTGAGAGGGTTGATGAAGTCGGAAAGACTCAAGAAGGAGTAATTTCCGTCGAGGGCAAGATCCTTATTGAAGAAATAAGTGAAGCTGGCATCGAGGCCCCACATTCTCACCTTTCCGTAGTTGAGATACCCCACGACGACCGGGGGGTTCTGTCCCTCAATGAGTTGGGTTGTGTCGCCTGAGACCACAACACCTTTCAGATGGCAGGAGGGACAATCAAAGAAATCGTCAATCGTAAGATCGGGATCGTTTTCGACAACAAGAGGCGTGATTAACAGGATGGGACTGACAAAGCTGTCATATTTGCTGTAGAAGATGTCCAGGGTGGCGTAGAGCGGAATGGCCAAACGTCCTTTCCAGCCGAACTCCAGCGTACGGACAATCTCCGCTTCTATGGGTTTCGGGTCGACTGAGATATCTGTTTTGAAAATGCCTTTGCGCTCCTTCTGAAGATTGGGAAACAGAAGCTTGTAGAGTCCATCCCAGTCGCCGTTGCCGTTTGCGTCTGTCCACACCTCGTGTCTCTCTGCAGGTTCACCCTCTTGAAACACGCCGTCTCCTTCGGTACCGTTGAGGTCCGGTCCGCTGTAGAAGCGGTTCCCATCAAGATCATCGTAGTCTTCGCCAAAATCCCATTGGCCATTTCCGTTCTCATCCGTATACGGTTCGGCAGGCTTTCCATCCGAACCATAGTCGCTGAAATCGAACTCCCCATTTGAATCAAATTCATAGACGTACTCGTTTCCGTAGATGTCCGTAACCGTGTCAATGGACCCATCCTCGAATGACCAGGCCCCATCACCATCCTCGTCGTTGAAATCTTCCATGCTGATACTGTTGAACTGAAACATGTCCCCGGAAATATCCCAGAACGTTAGATCTCCGTTTTCATCCCGGGGGTATGCGTAACCGTTTGCGGCTCCTTTGGCATAAATCTTGAAAATGGAGAGACGCGTCACGAAAATGTCCAGGAAGAGTGCCTGGGAGGAGGGAGTATTGTACGCTTTCGCCCAGGTGAGTCGAAAGTTCTGGTGATCCGCAGGTTTGTATTGAAGTCCAATTTTTGGCGAGATCTGGAGTCCCGCAGTCTTGCTGAAATCGATCCCCCATTTGAAGGGATTTGCCTCTCGATTTTCACTTCCAAAATCTATCATGCCCGTGAGTTGTTCATGGGCATCCAGGCGGCCGGCCAGAATCAGTTCCAGTTTGTCGGTCAGTTTCGTGTTCGATTGAAAATAGAAACCGAGTTCATTCGTCAGGTACCGGTTGTCCTCATCCTTTTCGTCTATGCCTTCGTCGGTCAGACCGTCTCCATCGTTGTCAATGCCGTCGGCGATGGCACCCCTGGCGTTGTCCTTCCCATCCAGTTCGTCCCAGTCTTTATAGGGCTCTCCCGGGTCGTACTCGCCATTGTCGAGAACTGTCTCCGCCCAGGCCACAGGGGATCCATCTTCCCCATCTCCGTCGTTGTCGATGTTGTCCCAGAGGTGATCATCCCCCAGGATGGTGCCGAAGGTCTGTGGCATCGTGCGGAAGTAGTCGATTCCCCAGACGATCCGCTGGCGGTCGTTCCAGAATAGGCGGTGATGCTGTATCTGAGCGCTGAACTTCTTTGACGTATCCTTGATGCGATCACCCGTGGCAAG
The DNA here is from genome assembly GCA_036476315.1 of Candidatus Neomarinimicrobiota bacterium. Classification (NCBI taxonomy): domain Bacteria; kingdom Pseudomonadati; phylum Fidelibacterota; species Fidelibacterota bacterium. The sequence continues at coordinate 42,196 of JAZGBI010000073.1, forward strand.
GCTTCGGGTTTTGCCGGCGAAGCTCATGTTGAGATAAGCCTGGGCAAACCAGTTCTTGTAGGTGAGGCGTCCGTGGGCATAACGATATGTCCATCCATCAGCCAGATACCGTGCGATGCCCGTGATGTTGATATTCTTGGCCCTGGCATAGCCGTAGGCGAAGCTCATCTTGACATCCTCCCTGGGGTCGTAATCCATACGGAAATCGGCCCGGAGATTCCTGACGTCGAAGTCGGGGAAATCCTTAAGCCCATCTCCGTTGGAGTCGTAGACCCGGTACGAATGGATGGTGCTGTCCTCTTTCCCTCCAAAAACACCGTCCTTGTTCGTGTCAAAGAGGATATTGCCATCCTGATCAAAGATGTACTCCCCAAATTTGTTTTGTCCATACTCACCCACGCGATTCACCCACTTGGTCCCTCGCTCGTCGGGTTCATCTATCTCGCCGTCACCGTCGTTGTCGATGCCGTCGAACCATTTCTCCCCGAAGTCATCGATGCCGGTGTCAACCCCTTCATCGATCAACCCGTCATTATCATTGTCGGTTCCATCGGCATAAGGATACCCCACCCAGTCGTTTTCGTCGATGAGTCCATTGTTGTTATCATCCATCCCGTTGCCAGGAATCTCTCCCACGGTCATCTGCTGAGTGATGATCGGATTCTCTTCGTCGCTGTTGCGGTCGTTGTCGATGCCATCGGCAAAGGCGACGTAAGTGTAGTATTGACCATCCTGGAAGAACGACTCGATTCCCTCACTGTCCAGGAAGGTGTCCGTTAATCCTCTGTCAGAATCGGGCCACGGGTCCGGGATCTTGACGGCTTTGGTGGGACTCCCGCTCTCTGTAACTCCTGTCTGCCAGACGGCGTTCTCCCCGTCCATGGTGAAATCCCAGTTCCCCACAAGGGCAAAGTGGTGGCCTTCCCACTCTTCCTCGTTGAAATGTCGCCACTCCCTGGCTGTGAAGTAGGCGGTGGACAGTTTGGCTCCGAACTGACCCCGAGTGTACGACCCACGAGCTGTGATCTTCCGGAGATTTCTGGCATCCGCGCTGGCCTGGAGGTTTACCGTCAATGGATCAGCGAACCTGGGTGATTGAGTGATGATATTCAGAACGCCGCTGTGGGCATTGGGTCCGTACGTGGCAGATGAGGGACCAAGAACCACCTCGATCTGTTGCACGTCCTCAAACGTAACCGGGATAACATTATAGGCAATCAGACGGAGTGAAGGGACATTCGCCATCCGTCCATCTGTCAGGGTAAGGAACCGGGAGCTGAAGCTGGAATTGAATCCCCGGGCACTCAGATTGTAACTGTCCACCCCGGATTGAGTGAACTCCACTCCCTTTACCCCTTTCAGGTAGTCACCAAGATTGGTATTGCTTTCCCTGCGGATATTTCTCTGAGTGATGACAGATATGGCAGCGGGAGCGTCTTCGATGCGTTCCCTGCGCCGGGACGCTGTTTCTACAATGATTTCCTCCATCTCGATCGCAGCGGGGTTCAAGGCAATGTTCACGACTTCGACGCCGTCCTGAGGCAGCTCCACTGTTATCGCCTCTTCTTCGTACCCCATGTACGTAGCTTTCACGGTATATGTGCCAGTCGGAAGGTTACGCACTTCATAGCCCCCGTTCAAATCGGTGGCGGCGCCAGTGGGTTCGGGGAGTGCAGGACTCGTGACAAGAACGTTGGCTCCCATGAGAGGTTGCCCGCTGGTTCTGTCAGTGATCCTGCCTTTGATGGTTCCCCTCGCGGCCAGAGAGGAGGTAGACCAGATCAACAGAAGAATAACGGGGATGAAGCCAGCCTTCGTGAGTCTCATTTTCCCCACTTATGAATCAACCCCGCCATATAGAGACCGGGGTTGACTGGAAGATCGTTCTCCAAGGGCGGGTCTTTCCCGCGTCATTTCATTAACAGCATCTTCTTCGTTGCCGTGTAGTCCTGGGCGGTAAAACGGTACAGATACATGCCCGTGGGGAGTGGAGTACCGAGACGGTCCCGGCCGTCAAAAACTACCGTGTACCGCCCCCGTTCCATGTATCCGGAGTGGAGTGTACGAACCGTTTCTCCCAGAAGGTTCAATACCGTAACTGTGACGTCGCTCCCCTGCGGCAGGTCGAAGGCGATGGTGGTGGAGGGATTGAACGGATTTGGATAGTTTTGACGGAGCGCGAACTTTGTGGGGAGTAGATCCTCCTCTTTCTCCACCGTCAGTACATTAGCTAGTATGGTGGTCACGATCCGGGTCTGGAGGTCAGGGACACATTGATTTCCCATCTCAAACACCAGGCGGCCCCCTTCTAAAAGGTTGGCCAAGTCCACATCGTGATCCGAATCATCAGGAAATGTCCACGATCCGGCGGCTGCCACCATGCTGGCACCTATGGACCAGATCATTCCTCCCTGAACGGCCTCCTCCAGGGTGAGACCCAGGTTGATTAATGTTTCCACCTGATCGTAGGCTTGCTCGCTTACGGCAGTAACGACAGTGGAAGGTGCTCCGAAGATGTTCAGGACAGCCTCAACGGCGAATGCGACGCCGCCAGGGATGTCCGTTGGGTTTTGGGCCATGTAGCCTGCAAAAGCATCCTTGAGGGTTTTCACGGCCACGAGGAAGTTATAAGTGAAATAGTATCCTGTAAATTGAAGGGGTTCATCGTCTGTGAAGAGGTCACCGTCAGGGCCGACGGGATCAAAAAGATACATCCAGTTGGCACTGAGTTCCTCCCCATCACCGGCATAATTTTCCCCCGCGGTAGGAAATGTACCCACATTGAGATCAGGGTTTACGTTGTCCCTCAAATATGCCACAAAATCATCGTCGGCAGGGAGTGTTGAGATTCCCATCTGGCGGTTGAGATTCCCTTCATCATCGATACCGATGTTGGAATCTGTCCCGTCTATGGCTTCCCACTCAATAGCGAGAGACCCCATCCGGCCCTCGAAGTCCGGGAATACAGTTATCCAACCGTGGTTGACGGCCTCAGCATCGGCGTCAAACAGGTCAAAAATATTCGACTCGCCGATACCAAACTGTCCCCGGTCCTCGTTGCCGTCCCACTCATAGGTGCCCTGGTCCTGGATGGTGGGAATCGCGGCAAAGGTGGAGCAATCCTCAGTCCGGGTGGTGGGGTAGGTACTCGTGGGAATCTCAAAGGATCCGTCTTCTGAGAATATCAGAGTCAGATCGATGCCTACGTAGGCGAGACCTTCGGGTACCCAGAGCAACTCGGGTGTCTCGGGTGCCGCAATGGTGTCTCCCGATTCGAAATGCTCAACGGGGAATTCGAACTGTGGGTCATCGGCGGTTGGCCACGATAAATTCAAGGTGTGGGTGGATCCCTCGTCTTCTGCAGCATCCCCGGAATCCCGGGCCACGTCATAATACTGTACATGAACGCCCGTTAATTTGAACTCGCCACTGATCCCCTGTGCCGAAAGGCTCGAGGCCACGAAAAGAAAAGCAAATATCAACACTAACCGTGAAAACTTCATGGGTGAAACCCTCCTTTTTGACAATGAAATCTGTACGGATAACGCAACCAATCCGTTGATAAATTGAAAATAGATACTATGCTCCCCGCAGGCAACACTTTTTTCTCAGGTGCATTTGAACCGAGATCTCCCTGAACCAATCAGGCAAGATTTTCCGCGACTATATCGGCAACATCCTTCACCCGGACGGGCTTCGAACCTTCAGGGGTTAACGGACCGAGACCCTGATTGAACATTCCGTAACAAAAATTGCATCCCGTGATCACCGTGTCGCAACCTGAGTCGACAATTTGCTGAGCGCGTACCAGGTGGGTTCTCCCGGTGCCTTCCTTTTTCCACCAGAGGCCGCCTCCGGCACCGCAGCAGAGCGTTTTCCTGCCGTGTTCCTCCAATTCAAATGTGTTTGAGGCAACCGCTCCCACCACCCTCCGGGGTGCACGAACCTCTTCCGCCACCCGGGCGAGGTAGCACGGATCGTGAAAGGTCATTCGTTCGTTATTTCCCGGTTTCACTCGTATTCGACTTTTCTGGATGAGAGAATCGATGACCTGCGTGTGATGCTCCACGGAATAGCTCACAGGGGCATACTTGCGGTATTCCGTGTCAAGATTCACGAGACAGTGGGGACATAATGTGGCCACTTTTTTGGCCTGTGACAGTTGCTTCAGGTTGTGCTCCATGAGGAGTTGATAAGTCATTTTTTCCCCAAGGCGGTTGGCGGGATCTCCCGAGCACCATTCGTCTTTGAGTACTCCGTATGAGACACCTGCCGCGTCCAGAATCTTTATGAAATTGTTCACGGCCTTGGTGAAGTTGGGATCCATCTCGTACCTGGCGAAGCATCCGAGCCAGAGGAGGTATTCCGCATCTGGGGTGTACGGAGAAAGTCTTTCGGCCAGCGGACTCCGTGTGGCCCCTTCCGTGTTGCCGGTTTCCTGAAGGTTTATGAAAAGTTTCTGGTATTCTTGTGGCACATTACCCTCAACTAGAACCTGGATCTTGCGGATTTCATCCGCTTTCTCCACCTGATTGCCCACGGGGCAGGCATAGGTACATGCTTGACAGGTGGTACATTCCCATCCTGCTTCCACATCGATCTGATCCATAACGGCCACGTCTCCCGAGTCGATCAGAGGTTTCCTGAGATCGAGGATAAAATGGTGCTTTGGATCGAGGAGTCCTCCCCCCCGGTTGGCGGGACAGACTTCCGTACAGCGGCCGCACTCGACGCAGGAAAAAACATCCAGTGTCTGATTCCGTGAGAGGCGGGTAAGTCCCTCCAGCATGTCATCCAGTTCGTCCTCACTTGCCTCCAGGTCAACCTTGACGGTGCCATGGTCGGGCGTATGGAAGGGACGGAAGAAAATGTTGAAAGGGGCAAATACCAGATGGAGATGCTTTGACCGGGGAATGACAATAAGGAACACAAGGATGGTGACGGCATGTATCCACCAGTTCACCCTTGAAGCAAGGGAAGGAGGATTTGTCTCTCCATAAAGATAGGTAGCCATGAGGAGAAATATGAAAATGGCCACCAGGCCGGAGGAGGGGGAAAGTTTCCCGAGGGGTTCGGGTCTTGAGACAAAGCGACGGAACGCGAGAGCCAGAATACCCAGGGAGACAAGAACCGCCACGGGGATAGCGACAAGAGAATAGAGGTGGCGGCTTTTCTCCGTTAGAAGGGGGTATCCGAGGCCCGCAGCAAAATGATCGAGAGTAATCACGGCGAACACGATGAATCCCCAGAAGACAAATCCATGCATAATCCCCGGCCACACCCTTCCTCCTATGACCCGTTCATGGAGGATAACTTCCTTGAACACCCGTACAAGACGTTGACCTGGGCGATCAACGGGCCACTGACCAGTTCCTTTGTTTACAATTTGGAGGCGACGCCAGATTTCGTAGAATAACAATGCGAGGGTGGCGATTGTGAGGATGGAAAGAAGAACGCGTTCAGGAACGGGAAGGGTCACACCAATTTAGTGTTCAGGTGTTTCCCAGAGGGACTCCTGCGGAGCAAGTGTTCGTGTGTTCATGTTTCTGAGTTTTCATGTGCTGGCGAGATAGTGTAGGCTCGTCTGGGTTGACACACAAACACTCTAACACTTTAGCAGTCAGGCGTCAGCCTGAAGTTTTGAGCTCTTGAATCGCTTCCGTCAACTTTGGGACGATTTCCACAATATCGGCCACAATTCCAAAGTCGGCAATTTCGAAAAATGGAGCATTGGGATCTTTGTTGATCACAACAATATTTTGGGATCCCTTCATACCCACGAGGTGCTGTATGGCTCCCGAGATACCGAGAGCGAGGTAGAGTTTCGGGGAGACAGTCTGTCCGGAGCTCCCCACCTGCCGGAAGGAAGGAAGCCATTCCGCATCAACCACCGGTCGGGAGGCGGCGAGCTGGGCGCCGAGAACATCCGCGAGCTTCTTAATCAGAGGCAGGTTTTCTTCCTTCCCGATGCCGCGACCTACGGCCACGATGAGTTCTGCACTTGAGAGATCTACTTGTCCCGCGGCTTCCTGGAAGGGCTCTTCCGAATGAGTCTTGATTGCCGACTCATCCAGGTCAATGGATACATCTCGTACTGGCGCACCACTTCCCTCCGTCACCTCGTCCGCCTGGAAAGTTGCGGATTGAAATGTAATAAGGAGGGGACCGTCACCTGTGGGTACAACATCCGCGAGGAGTTTCCCCTGGAAAACCTGTTTGATGAATACAGGCGAATGATTTTCCACTCTGTACCCCACGTTGTCCGCAAAGAAAGGTATGTTCAGGATTCCACTTACCTTCGGGAAGAAGTCCCTCACCATGTACGTGTGTCCCATGAAGACGTATGTGGGTGATTCTTGCTCAATGACCTGGTTGAGAGCCTCTGAGAAACCATCGGCCGAGTAGTGAGCCAGAAGGGGATGTCGCAAGACCAGAAGTTCATCCACGTCTTTCGACACACCCGTTTCAACGGCACCAGAAACCTCGTAACCCATCACAAGGAGCGCCGTGGTGAGATCAAGCTCCTTGGCCAGGGACTGAGCGGCCGCCAGTGCTTCCCAGCTCATTCGGTGGATACCCCCATTCTTATTCTCAGCCACTACCAGAATATCCATATTCGACTCCCTGAACCTTACAATACTTTCACGTTGCGTTTCAGAACATCGACCAGTTTAACCACGACTTCCCCGGGTTCTCCTTCGATCATTTCCGTCCTTTTCGTCTTCCGGGGAACGTAAATCCGTGTGAATTTCTGGAGAGGCCGATCGTTTTCCACAAGGTCTTGTTTGGCGACTGCACGAATCTCCTTTTTCTTCGCTCCCATGATGCCTTTCAACGATGGATATCGCGGCGTATTGATTCCCGATTGTACGGTTACTGAGGCCGGCAGATCCATCGTGACCCATTGGAACCAGCCCGATTCCAGTTCCCGTTTCACGCGTACGGAAGAGCCCTGGAGCTCAACGGCGACCGCCAGGGTGGCCGTGGACATGCCGAGAAGTTGCCCCAGAATGACACCCGTTTGAGCCATTCCCAGATCGTCTGACTGAAGTCCTGAAAGGATGAGATGAAACTCCTCGTCTCTCAGTACGGAAGCGAAGAGAGTCGCAGAGACCAGAGGATCGGTTATGTAAGGAAAAGCTTCCTGGATATGAATTCCCCGGTCGGCCCCTTTGGAAAGAGCTTCCCGGATTGCTCTTTGAACCCGGTCGGGTCCGAGACTTGCCACCACGACCTCCCCTTCTCCCTCCCTCTCTTTGATCTGGAGAGCTTCTTCCAGGGCGTAGGCATCACTCTCGTTCGTGGTGAAGGTGACATTCTCCTCCTGAATCCAGCTTCCGGCGTCGTTGAGACGTAGAGGAGAATCTGCGCTGGGCACCTGTTTTATCAAGACGCATATCTTCATACCTATTCAGCCCACTTGACTGCGATGAGAACTACTTCATGGATCGTCTAGAGGCAGACGATTCTTAAACCACAGAGGTCACAGAGTGACATGAAACATGTGGATTCACAAAAAGAGAGCGTTGAGTAGAATACCCTCAGAGAGAAACTGCAAATGAGTCATCTTAACGTTTTGAATATTGATTCTTTTACTCTGTGTTCTCTGTGGCTAATGAACTTACTTACGCAAATTTTTAAATGCAAGTTAGCTCAGCAATGGGTAGTGGGCTAATTTGGATTATTGACGGGAAAGTTGCGAAATACAAAAGACTACCGAATTCCCGGATATATGTGGTAGATTAACATTCCGTGCGTCAGTTTTTTCTCCCAACGGGCGAAGAAATAAGAATGACTGCCTATATGGATTGGCGTATTTGGTTAAGAGACCTTAATATACCTGAAATTAGAGAAACACTTGCTGATCCTGACGCTATAGAGCCCGCTGAATACTATGAGAATAGAAACATATACACGAAGAATTTTGGGAACTATGACATTGTCGTAGTGTTAGAGGAAACCAAAAGCCCACGATTGGCTGTAACAGTATGGAAGGATATTAAATGAAGAAAGAACAAACACCTATCCGCTTTGACTCAGAAGCAGACATTCTATACATCAATTTGGCCAAGGGAGAATACAGCCATAGCATTAGACTTAGTAAGACGCAATTTAGCATAGATCCAAAGATGGATTCTCATATGCTTTTAGATATAGGGGAAAAAGGAGATATACTCGGAGTTGAGGTACAAGCAGTGTCTCAAATCGTTCAAGAAGAGCCTCCGGTTGAAAAGGGCATGTGGGAAGTTCCCCTGCATTTACTATCAGCATTTTCCCGCAACATAAATCTCAATTCTGTTTAGAATACTCCTCTTCCCATACAAGCAAATCCTTTAATCCCCACAGTCTTTGTGTAACACCGGCTTTCATTGCTGGAGTGCATCTAAGCGTTTTATGTATGCGACAGAAATTGTAGTAAGCAAAGTGAAGTGCGACAGCATATCTAAGATTGTCCAATTTCTTGCTGAATCCGTTTGTCAGTCGCGTAAATCTTCTCATTTGCATTCTCATTGTTAGGTTCTGTCTTTCTACGTGAGAAGTTGATATATATTTTCGCTGTGGATGCCCTTGCATGATAAGATGGAAGACAGCCACTATGCTTGGTGGACTGTAACGTCTCTCCCCATTTCCTGCAAAACTTTTGTGCAATTGAGCATAGTCAATATCGCGTCCAAACGCTTCATCTATAGCCTCAGGGTAAGGAGTGAAAGCGTCAGTTGTTAATTGGACATGATTTGTTAAACGTTTTTCAAGGTCAAACATAAATCTGAGTGTTGTTTCCTTGTCACGTTTTCCTATCTCAAATAGAGGGACAAGCTTTGTCTCAGCATCCAACGCCACAAAGACGTATTGGTCTCCCAAATCTCTACGATTTCGTTTTTCTTCTTTAGTTAAATGGGACTGTTTCTTTCCCACAAAACACCAGATTTCATCTACCTGAAGTGACCGACATTCAAGATTTCTCATTCGCTCGTCGAGTAGTTGTTCACAACCTTTGCCAATTCGCCCAAGAAAACTGAGGATTGTAGTTTTATGAACACCTGTCATTCTGCTTACGCTTAACACGCTATTCCCTTCAACAAGGCCAGATAACACGGCTAATTTCTTTTCATCTTTTAATTGGTTCATTTGGGCTCTCCTTGATTTGTCACACGGAGAGCCCTAAATTCTCTTTCGGTCTCACGCGGGCCTCTACCGTGTGAGGTTAATGCTCCGTTGGTAGTTAACGCTATCAACGGAGTTGTTTATGGTGGGTCTCTACATCTTGCGCTGATTAGCTCCGTAAATTCTCACTTGACAAACCTCCATTAGCATATTAACTTAAAAAGACTTTTGGCTGTGGAGCCGGTGGAAATTGAATCCACAACGTTTCATGCTAACTGAAACGCCTGTCCAACAGCGGCCCCAGTCAAAGATCACTAAGGGGCGACTGATTTCATTTGCGAGAGAAAGTCGCCCTTTGCTTTTAGCTTAGCGAAGCCTTATGTTTTCTTTCGATACCATCGTTTCCGCGGAATGCCTTCCCATTCGATTTCGTTTTGTGTCTCCATCCTTTTAAGAACTGAATTAACATTTGCACCTAAGCTCTTTGCAGATGTATCAACTATGCCAGATAGAACTTCTGCCATGATTACTGATTTTTTCCATTTTTTATCAGGCTGGGAATCAAAAAGTTGTCGAATAAATTCAGTCAATTTGGGTGCATCTTGTGCTTCTTCAACTGATTCTGTTAGTTCCGTCAATTTGGATTGGTCACCAGTCACCTCAAGATCGTCGATAACGTTATTCAGAGAATCAAGGAGAGATTGAAAATCTTGAACTTGATGTAGGATTTGATTTCGTCTCTCACGTAAGGTTCTTAATACATTTCCGTTAGTAGCTTTCACGCCTTGTTCGTTCGCTTTCATGTCAGAATATAACACTATGCTTCTAAAAAAGAAAGATTAAAAGCATCATGCTTACTTTAATAATAGCATTGATTGTTCTAAATGTCAAGCCACCATTTGCCACAATTTGAGAAACATAACTAACTATGGCCAATTCATGTAGGAAATCCAAATTAGCCCACTACCCAGCAATGGGGTGATTGGCGGCGGGTGTATAAGGGAAGAGTGGCGAGCTATTCGGGGAAATGGGTTAACTCCATTCCCAGCTCGGTTGCGCGTGTTTTGATACGCTCGTCCCGGTAAAATTCGCCGTAGTAAATCTTTTCGATTCCCGAATTGGCTATCATCTTGAAGCAATCATAGCAGGGGCTGGCCGATACGTAGATTTCGCTCTTGTTGATGTTGATTCCGTTTCTCGCTGCCTGGACAATGGCATTTGCTTCGGCGTGGATGGTTCGAACGCAATGGCCGTCATCCATCTCGTGTCCTGCCTCTTCACAGTGGGGAAGTCCGCGAATACTGCCGTTATAGCCCGTTGATAAGATGGTCTTATCTCGCACGATGACTGCTCCCACGTGCTTTCGATCGCAGGTAGAGCGTGACGCCACTTCCTGTGCAATATTCATGAAATAACGGTTCCAGCTGACACGATCATCTGGGGATGTCATGAAATAAGTTTAACCTGAAAAACAGAAGGTTGAAATGAATAATTGGAAGGTTTTCTATCGACGGTATCCGTTTTTCGCGCACTCGCGAGGGGAAAATCGAAATGAGGGGAATGTGATTTATGTCACAAACGTTAAGTTACAACCTTACTATATTGTCTGAACTTTCTCCCCCTCCAACTTTTCATTAATCTGCCCTGTTTTGAACTCCTGTCGAGGGTTATCCTTTATGGGAGACAGCCAATCAGCCGACAGCAAACCGCGGCAAGTGTCGCCTTATTCTGAGGGTGGGGATTTAAACCGGGCTGCGGGGTTTACCGCTTCCCGTCTCTCGTGAAGATCCTCACGGCCGAGCACGGTTCTCCATAGACAATACGGCCCGCATACTGGGCCAGCCTGGCAGTAATGACGAGATATGCCCAGGTAGGAACCGGTACATCCGAACATCCTTTGATCATGACCTTCTTATCCCTGTACTGTGACCAGTCTATGGCATCCACGGATGCGCGGAACGATTCTTCCTTGAGGATGCCTCCGTCCAGAAACTGCTCGAAGAAAATCGTGTCCATTTTCAGCGAGATGGAGAATTGAAGCGGTGGAGAGATGGAGAATTAATTCGTAATGCGTGATGCGTAATCTGACTGCCCACTGCCATCTGCCTACTGCCTACTTGGTTCCTGGCTGACTGCCTACTGGTGACTGCCACTGCCAATCGAAGCGTTGCGCCTGCCAGCCACCTACAACGTGGGGCAGGCTGGGAGATCCCGATCCTTCGGGACTGTTTACACAGAGAAAGAGGTGCCGCAACCACACGTTCTTCGGGCGTTGGGATTATTGAAAGTGAATCCACCCGAAAGCAAATCGGTGGAAAAGTCAATCTCCATTCCCTTCAAATAGAGCAGTGATTTGAGGTTAACCACAACATCCAGGCCGTGCATGCTGAAGACCTTGTCAAACTCTCCGACTTCTGTATCCCAGTCCAGGTTGTAATTCAAACCCGAGCATCCCCCTCCCGTCACTGAAGCCCGAAGATAGTCACCATCCTTGTCCATCTTGATCGCCAGCAGCCGCTGCGCAGCTTGTTCGGTTAATGTGACTCCTTCAAGAATCCCGCTCTTCATCTCTTCCATAAGGATACTCTCCTCATTCTATGCCCAGTCATCTTCTTCATCTCGGACTTGACCGGGAGACTGGGACTGTCTCGACAGATCATTGCCGAATCCCAGTCTTGCTCTCGCTTCATCGCTCATCATTTCAGGGGTCCAGCGCGGTTCAAACGTTATTTTCACATCTGCTTGGGACACTCCCGGAATCGATTCCACCTTGTTCATAATATCTTCCGCCATGTAGCCACCCATTCCGCAGCCGGGGGTCGTCAGGGACATCAGAATATCTACATTTGAACTTTCTCCTCCGGCACTCTCATCAATTTTCACGTCGTAGATGAGACCCAGATTCCAAAGATCGATGGGGATCTCAGGATCGTAACATTGTTTCAGGACATCGATGACCTGTTCTTCTCGCACTTTCACCGGGTTATGTCGTAAACGGTCATATTATCCAGCATGTTTCTCATGCTGACGTTAATACGCTCGATAGGGGAGCGAATATTGCAGTTCTCAAGGACTGAACAATTCGAGTCGAAATGGCAATCCATAATCCCCAGGGGTCCTTCCAGTCTTTCGAAGAACTCTCTCAGGCTCATGTTCTCCACATCGGTCTCCAGCATATAGCCCCCCCGGGCGCCTTGAAAAGGCTTCAAAATCCTCTTCTTGGCCAGTTCCTGCATGATCTTCGCGAGAAGGGGATGGGGGAGATGGTAACGCTCGGAAATCTCCTTGGCACTGCTCACATTCCCGGGATCAGAGGATCGCATGTGTCTCATAGCCATGAGGGCATATTCGGCTTTTCTCGTTAGTTTAAGCATTTTAAATACGACTCCTTTTGTCCTGTTTCAAATTACATCACAGAGCCTTTTGTGACAAAGGGGATTCTTTTCAATTCTGCCAGTGGGGAACCACCTGTCTCAGTTTTTCCACCGTCGCCGTTATCTTCGTGATGGCGTAGTCAATGTCTTCTTCGGTGGTGAATCTGCCCACCGAAAAACGGACAGACGAATGGGCCATTTCCTCACTCACCCCCAGTGCTTTGATGACGTGAGATGGCTCAAGCGTTGCACTGGTACAGGCGGAACCGGTAGAGCACGCGATATCGCCCATCCCCATGAGCAACGATTCGGCCTCAACCTCTGGAAAGGCCACGTTCAAATTGTGAGGGAGGCGGTATTCCATACTCCCATTGACAACGGTACCGGGCAGAGATTCAAGAATACCCTCCATCAGCCGGTCTCTGAGCGTTTTCGATCTTCTGTTCTCCTCATCCCGCTCGGATTTGCTGACTTTCGCTGCCATTGACATTCCGACGATCAAGGGTACTGCCAGCGTTCCGGACCGCATGCCACGCTCGTGACCACCGCCGTCGATCTGGCTGGACAGGTTGACCCTGGGATGTCTTCCCCTCACGTAGAGAAAACCGATCCCTTTGGGTCCGTAAATCTTGTGGCCTGAAGCGGCGAGAAGGTCGATTCCCAGTTCCTCTATATCAATGGGTAATTTTCCGAAGGATTGTGCAGCATCGACGAAAAAAAAGACATTGTGGTCCCTACAAATCTTTCCGATCTCAGAAATAGGATTTAGGGTGCCAATCTCATTGTTGGCATGCATGATGGAAACCAGCACCGTCTCATCGCGGATGGCATCGTTCACGCGGTTGGGATCCACCCGTCCTTCTTTCTCAACAGGAAGACAATCGACCTCCCAGCCACGCCTTTTCATTACCTCGCAAGTATCGAGTACCGCCTTATGTTCCGTCATCTGGGTCACGATGTGCTTGCCCTTTCGTTCGTATGTTTCGCAAAGACCTTTTATGGCAAGGTTAATCGATTCCGTGGCACCACTCGTGAAAACGATCTCCTTACTTTTTGCATTCAGTTCATCCGCTATGGTCCTGCGGGACCTGTCCACAGCTTCTTCCGCTTCCCAGCCGAAAGAGTGATTCCGGCTTGCAGCATTTCCAAATTTGTCTGTGAAATAGGGTATCATGGCCTCCCGTACCCTCGGATCAACCGGGGTAGTGGAATGGTAGTCAAGATAGACCCTCTTTTCAGTGTTCATCGCCCGATTTCACTCATCAACCACAGAGAGCACAGAGCATATCCTTTTGATATTAAATACTTTATAATAGTTCATCTCAATTTACTTATGAGAGGATTCTAGACACGTCATCTTACTTTTAACTCAACCTATGTTAGTTATACTTCTCTGTGATCTCTCTGGTTTAATTGTGATCAATTCGGACTCAGAAAGTCAATGGCCCTGAGGATGGCGTCCCCGAGAAGATCGATTTCCTCGGTATTATTGTAGAGATAAAAGCTGGCTCTCGTTGTGGCCGTTACCCCCAGTCTGTTCATGGTGGGCTGTGCGCAGTGATGGCCGGCCCGGACAGCTATGGCGTCACGATCAAGAATCTGGGCGAGATCGTGGGGGTGAATTCCATTCACGTTGAAGCTTATCACCGGTCCCCGGTGGAGAGAATCGCCGTAAATGGTGACCTCCGGGATAGATTTCAGCACCTCCAGAGCGTAGCGCGTCAGCAGTTGATCCTGCTTCTGAATTGTATCCATTCCAATTTCATTGAGAACATCGATTGCGGCGCCGAGGCCTATGGCCTGGGCAATATTCGGGGTACCTGCCTCAAACTTCCAGGGGATCTCCTTCCAGGTGGCCCTCTCCATCGATACGGTGGTGATCATTTCACCGCCGCCCATGAATGGATCCATGGATTCCAACAAATCGGGACTGGCGTAGAGAACGCCAATGCCGCTCGGCCCCATCATCTTATGACCCGAAAAGGCGAGAAAATCACATCCCAGCTCCTCTACATCGGTGGGGAAATGGGGAACACTCTGGGCGCCATCGAGAAGCACCAGGGCTCCCACATCCTTCCCGTACTGGATGAGTTGTTTGACCGGATTTATGGTTCCCAGCGCATTGGACTGGTAAATGAACGCCATAATCTTTGTCTTCTTTGTAACGTACTTCTCAGGAGCCGTCAGGTCCAACATCCCATCTTTTTTCAAGGGAATATACCGCAGGGAAGCCCCCGTATCTTTCGCCACAAGTTGCCACGGTATTATGTTGCTGTGATGCTCCATTTCGGTAATGAGTATTTCATCCCCGGGACCGAGATGGTGACGTCCCCAGGCATACGCGACGAGATTAATTGCTTCAGTGGTTCCCCGCGTGAACACGATTGACCGGTGAGTGGCGTGGATAAATCGAGCAACTTTTTTCCGGGCCTCTTCATACTCGTATGTGGCCTTTTCACCGATATGATAGATGGTTCTATGGACATTGGCGTTGTACTCGGAGTAGAATTCGGTAACCTTCTCAATGACCTGGCGTGGCTTTTGTGAGGTTGCCGCGTTGTCGAGATAGACCAGCGGCTTATTCCGAATCCGCTGACTGAGTATGGGGAAATGACTTCGAATATCCCGGACGTCGAGTAGGCTCACAACATTCCCAGTTGGAGCTTCGCCGCGTCGGACATCATGTCCCGATTCCACGGTGGATCCCATACGAGCTCTACCTCCACTTCTGAGACACCCGGAAGATCGAGAATCTTCTGTCTCAACTCTTCAGACAGGGGCCCGCCCATGCCACATCCGGGTGCAGTCAATGTCATTCTTACCTGGACCTCTGTACTTCCCTCCTCACTGGGAGAGAACTCACACGAATAGATGAGACCCAGGTCGACAATATTGACTGGGATTTCAGGATCATAGCAGGTTTTCATGACCTCCCAGACCGCCTGCTCATCAACAGGTCCTCCGGTCTGTTTTGTTTTCTCCACTCGCTCCGTGGCAGCGGATTCCATTCCCAGGGCATCGGCGTCCTTGCCAACAATACGAACGAGGTTTCCCCGGATCACTACGGTATAGTTCCCGCCGAGAGCTTGTGTGATCCGAACCTCCTCCCCGGCTTTCAATGTCACCTTATTGCCATAGGGAATCAATGTGGCCTCGCAGTCTCTTTTCAGAACTATCAATCCGCTCGATATTTCGGATGCCTTTGAGAACATATTTAATCCATCGCTCTTTATTCAGTTGTCACCGTTTCGCTGATTCCCTGCAGGGAATTCCTCAGGGTGTGCCAGGCGAGAGTCGCGCATTTGACCCGGACCGGGTACTTGTGAACGCCGGCCAAAGCAGCCAGCTTCTTCGCTTGCCCGGATTTTCTCTCACCCGTCGTTGCCATCTTGTGAAATTCCCCGAACAGGACTTTTGCCTCGGCCTTCGTTTTTCCCTTCACGGAAGTGGTCATGATGGAGGCCGATGCTTTGGAAATGGCACATCCCGATCCTTGAAAACCAATCTCTTTGATGATATCGTCTTCAAGAAGAACGTAGACCGTTATTTTGTCCCCGCAAAGTGGATTGTATCCTTCGGAGCGTCGATTGGCGCCCTCGATCACTCTGAAATTACGAGGACTGCGGTTGTGATCAAGGATGAGTTCCTGGTAAAGGTCTCTAAGGTTATCTTCCGACGAATCCCGGGAGATCAATTAATTACCTTCCAACGGTATTTGTTAGCCAGTGGGACAATAGTTGAGAAATGTTATTTCTTACGGATTCATTCCCAATACTGTCGATGATTTCTGTCGCGAATCCCTGGATCAGAAGAAAGTGTGCCATCTTGGGATTCAGTCCCCGGGACCGGAGATAGAAAACAGATTCCTCATCAACTTGTCCGGTTGTGGAACCGTGCGTACATCTCACGTCATCTGCATTGATTTCCAGTTGAGGGTTTGAGTGGACCAGAGCATCGCGGGAAAGCAACAGATTCCTGTTGGCCTGGTCGGCATTCGTTTTCTGTGCATCCTGATGGACAAGGATTCGTCCATTAAAGACACCGTGTGACCGGCCGCCGTAAATACCCTTGTACAGTTGATGACTCGTGCAGTGGGGTTTCATGTGATGAACAAATGTGTGGTTGTCCACATGCTGATCCTCTCGTGCCAGGACAAGGCCGCTCATCGTTGAGTTGCATCCTTCTCCCTCCAGCACGACGGTCACATCGTTTCGGGTTAATGCTCCCCCCATGGAGACGGAAACGGTGGACAAAGTACTGCGTGTTCGCTGAAGAATCTTGATCGTGGAGATATGGTCTGACTCGCCCGATTCTTCCTGAAGTTTGATGTGCTGGAAGGATGAGTTGTCCTCCATCACCAGTTCCGTCACATGATTCGTGAAATAGCTCTTCTGGAGACGCCGGGATTCTTTGTCCAGACCGATATAGTGTTCCATGACGGTGGCCTGGCTGTTAGGTCCTGCATAAATGAGATTTCTTGGGTGAAATAGCGCCTTGTCTCGCAGGGGAATGAACAGATACATGAGATGGATGGGACGATCCACGACCTGATTCTCAGGAACGTACAGAAAGACTCCGTCCTCCATAAAGGCCGTGTTCAGGGCCACAAAGGCGTGATGGCTGTAATCGGCAATACGCCCCAGGTAGGGTTCCAGTTTTTGCGTGGAGCCGTGAAATGCTTCACCCAGGCTCTTTATCTCCACCGTTTCCGGGATGCCCTCCAGAGAGGAAAGTGTGGAGGAAAACCGTCCATTCAGGATAACCACCCGGATGGCACCGTCTGCGAGGTAGGGAGCGAGATCCTCTGGCGTGACGTCTTCCGGTTGCTCCACGGATCGTCGGTAGTGAGCCTTGGCAATTGACTTCACCGATGTGTTTCTCCAATCTTCCATCCTCGTCGTCGGGAAACCGAGCTCAGAGAATCGACTCATGGACTGCCGGCGGAGGTCACGAATGAACTCAGGCTGCTCCGAGAAAAGGCTTTGTTCGAGCTTCTTGAATTCGGATGCGTAGGATCGGGTGGTGTTCGATTTCACAGCATACTATCCAGCCGCAACCAGTTCTTCTTCGAGCCAGGAGTAGCCTTTTTTTTCAAGTTGAAGTGCCAGGTTTTTTCCACCGGACTTCACGATACGGCCGTTCATGAGGACATGGACATGGTCCGGTTCCATATATTGAAGTATTCGCTGGTAATGGGTGATAACGATGATAGCTCGATCCTCACGGCGGTATTGATTGACACCATCGGCCACGATTTTGACGGCGTCGATGTCAAGTCCCGAATCGGTCTCATCAAGAATGGCTAGCCGGGGTTCCAGGGTCAGCATCTGGAGAATTTCATGACGTTTCTTTTCACCTCCGGAGAATCCGTCGTTTACTGACCGGCTTAAGTAACTTTCATCCATTTCCACCGTCTTAAGCTTTTCTTTGACCATCGACAGAAAATCCATGGCGTCGATCTCTTCCAGTCCCCTGTGCCTGTTCAAAGCATTCAGGGCTGCCCGGAGAAAATAGGCGATGTTCACGCCGGGAACCACCACGGGGTATTGAAATGCCATGAAGACTCCTTCCAGAGCCCGGTCTTCCGGAGTCATGTCTAAAACGTTTTTCCCATTAAGGGTGACGGTCCCTTGGGTCACGTCATACGTGTCGCGACCTGCAATGACCTGTGCCAGGGTACTCTTGCCCGATCCATTACGACCCATGATGGCATGGAGTTCGCCACGGTTCACCGAGAGATCGATCCCTTTCAGGATTTCGTTCCCATCGGTACTTACGTGAAGATTTTTGATTGTCAGCATAAATCAGCGAACCCCTTCTTATATAAATCAGAGTGGTTAATGGAAACAGTGGTAGAAAGACGCTAACCTACACTTCCTTCCATGCTGATTTCCAGAAGTTTTTGGGCCTCGACCGCGAATTCCATGGGTAGTTCCCGGAAGACCTCTTTACAGAAGCCATTGACAATCATGGAAACGGCATCGTCCGTGGAAATTCCCCGCTGGTTGAAGTAGAAAAGCTGGTCCTCTCCAATGGTGGAGGTGCTCGCTTCGTGTTCCATTTGGGCCTGGGGATTGCGCACCTCGATATAGGGAAAAGTGTGGGCGCCACATTTGTCTCCGATCAGCATGGAATCGCACTGAGAATAGTTCCGGGCGTTGTGGGCTCCTTTCATAATCTTCACCATACCCCGATAAGTGTTCTGACCGTACCCCGCAGAGATTCCTTTTGAAATAATCGTACTCCGGGTGTTTTCCCCGATATGGGTCATTTTCGTTCCCGTGTCCGCCTGCTGGTGATTGTTTGTCAGGGCAACGGAGTAGAATTCCCCCACGGAATCATCTCCTTTGAGAATGCAACTGGGGTATTTCCACGTGATGGCCGAGCCCGTTTCCACTTGAGTCCACGATATCTTGGAGTTTCTCCCCAGGCATTTACCCCGTTTGGTGACGAAATTATAGATGCCCCCTTTCCCCTCCTTATCACCGGGGTACCAGTTCTGAATCGTGGAATACTTGATTTCCGCATCGTCCAGGGCAACGAGTTCCACCACCGCGGCGTGGAGCTGATTTTCGTCTCTCATGGGAGCTGTGCATCCTTCGAGATAGCTCACATAGCTCCCTTCGTCTGCGATAATCAGTGTCCGCTCGAACTGACCCGTCTGGGCAGCATTCATGCGGAAGTAAGTGGACAATTCCATGGGGCAGCGGACTCCTTTGGGCACGTACACAAAGCTGCCGTCACTGAACACGGCAGAATTGAGGGCAGCGAAGAAATTGTCCGAATAGGGAACGACCGTTCCCAGATACTCCTGAACGAGATCCGGATGGTTCTTGACAGCCTCAGAAAAGGAACAGAATATGACGCCGTGCTTTTCCAGCTCCTCTTTGAATGTGGTGGCAACTGAGACACTGTCAAAAATAGCGTCCACCGCCACCCCGGCCAACCTCTTCTGCTCATCGAGGGGGATGCCCAGCCTTTCGTAGGTTTCTAACAGTTCGGGGTCCACTTCTCCCAGGCTTTTGGGACCTTCCCCTTTCTTCTTCGGGGCCGCATAATAACTGATGGCCTGGTAGTCAATGGGAGGGTAGTGGATATTCGCCCATTTCGGCTCTGCTTCCGCCGCAGCCAGTTTTGACCAGTGGCGGTACGACTTGAGCCGCCATCTAAGCACGAACTCCGGCTCGTCCTTTATGGCGGAAATGAGGCGGATGACTTCTTCGTTCAATCCCGGTGGGATTTTCTCCTGCTCGATCTCCGTTACGAAACCGTACTTGTATTCCTGAGAAATACGCTGCTCAATCGTCTGGAGTTCACTGTTCATGGATTTTCCCGTATGCTCCTCAAACTTAAAGGCTCGTTTTGGAGAATTTCAACGCAAAGACGATCAGTGGGAACGGGATTCTCTAACAAACTCCGCTTGCGACCTTGATCGCCTTCCTGGGATTGTGGCCACAATCGGGACAAACTTGTATGTTGCACCCAATTGATGGGAAGTCATTCAATTTTCTCCACACCCAACCGCCGTGGTTGATGGATTGTCTCCTTATCGTCGTACTCTTCCAGTCCTCCCAAACGGTGTGACATTGAGGACATTTGTGTGGTGTTCTTGCGACAGTGAGTTCAGCCATTTCTTGTCCCGGGATTTATGGTCACATTATGGATGCAGAAAATGGTTCATGTTTTCGAAATAGGACTATTTTCCTCGTATTTAACTTACGACTGCCTCTCCCTTGGTGTCAAGGCCGGAGTTGAAACACTGGAGTTGAAACATGGGCTTGTCCGCTGTCTGATTTTAAACAACCGATACAACTGGATCCTTTCTCTTTCGGACTTCCCCTATCATGGACGCGTGGATGGGGGATTGATCGTTGAAGTTCTCCACGAAAGGTTCAGCACGGTCTGACGGCATTGAAATGAGCAAGCCGCCTGAGGTCTGGGCATCCACCGTCATCAATCGCCGGTGCCGGGGCAAGGAAGTTCCAAAGCCGGTGGCTTGGGAAACATACGCCAGGTTGCGCTTGGTTCCTCCGGGTACGATCCCGTTTTTCGCCAGTTCCTCCACACCATCCAGGAAATCCAGTTTGTCAAATTCCACCAGAGCTGAGACACCACTTGCATTGCACATTTCCATCAGGTGGCCCAGGAGTCCATAGCCCGTGACATCCGTGGCGGCATTGACCCCGTATTCACGCATGAGCTCTGCCGCTCTCACATTGAGGGTCGTCATGATGTCAGTCACTTCGCGGATGAGTTGATCTTCAGCCACACCTCTCTTGATAGCGGTGGAGATGATTCCGCTGCCGAGGGGTTTCGTCAGAATCAGGATGTCACCAGGCCTTGCGGTGGAATTTCTTACCAACCGGTCTATATGGACAGTTCCGGTGACCACGAGACCGTATTTCGGTTCGGGGTCATCGATGGTGTGTCCCCCTATAATAGAGATGCCCGCCTCCCTGGCCTTATCCTGCCCACCCCTCAAAATCTTTGCCATCAGCTCTGTGGGGAATTCGTCCACAGGAAAAGCAGCGATATTAAGAGCGAAAAAGGGCTTCCCACCCATGGCGTAGATATCCGAGAGAGAATTGGCGGCGGCGATTTGACCAAAATCGTAGGGATCGTCGACGATAGGGGTGAAAAAATCGACCGTCTGAATCAGGGCATCATTCCCGTCAAGTCGTACCACTCCCGCATCGTCGTGACCCTCGAAGCCCACGACGACTCGTTCATCGTCGGTCGCTGGCAGCTGACTCAGGACCTGAGCCAGGTCTTCTGGACCCAGTTTACAGGCTCAACCGGAACCGTGACTGAGTTGCGTAAGTCGCTTCATTCTCTTTGTCTCTCACAGGCTAAGATACAGGTTCACAGGTGGTAGTGCCAAACCCGATTCGGATGCCCTCGTCATTCAGATGCCCTCGTCCTACGGGTGCCCTTGCCATTCGGACGCCCTCGTCCTACGGGCGCCCTCGCCCTCACGATGATTCAACGAGGTGGACAATGGCGGTGGCTCTTTCCTCAATAGCCGTGAAATTCCTGGACGCGAGATCCTCCGGGAGGAAAAGGGAACGGACGAACCCAACACCTGCCGCGCCGGCTTGCAGTACATCCATCATGTTGTTGATATTCACTCCCGACGTGGGGAAAATCTTGAGATAGGGCATGGGACCCAGCAGGAATCTGATGTACTCTGACAGATTCGCCGGAGCGGGGAAAAGTTTCACGAGATCAGCGCCAAGTCCGTGTGCCGTTGCCATCTCCGTAGCGGTGAAGGTACCCGGAATTGTAACGACATCCAATTCTTGAGCTCTGCCTATTACCCGAGGATCACAGACTGGAGAAACGAGAAATCTGGCTCCCGACTTGACGGAATTTTCCGCGTCTTGGGGAGTCATGACGGTTCCCGCCCCCACAACGGTACCGTCGCCCCGTGCAGAAAATATTGAAATAAGCTCTAAAGCCCCCGGTGTGGTCAGGGTAAATTCCACAATACGGAAGCCGCCAGCGATGGCCGCCTCCATAGCTTGGGCAGCCACCTCTTTGTCGTCTGAACGTATGATGGCACTGATTCGCCTATGGAGAAATTCCTCCAGTGTCTTTTCCTTGAAATTATCCAACGGTCAGGGATCTGTTGAATGGAAGGCAGACGATCAGTATTCATCCACCATCTTCTGGCTTAAGCGCTTTATGTCCTCTATTGTGTGGATTTCCACATCTTTCAGATAGTCAAGATGAATCGACCTGAAGGCAAATTGAATCCCTAATTGGGCCACGTAGCTCTTTAGGTCAAGGGGGAAGTGCATGGTTTTCAGGGCAATTGCCCTGAGGGGGTAGTCCGGAAACGTATGATCCAGGGAATGGAGAGTTGCGTTTTTGTCTATGATCTCCTTTCTCACCTCGCGGACATGGGACAGATAGACACTTTCCTGAAACTCCCATGGAGCAGTGTCATCTTTGATGCTCTGGAGGAAGGCGTACCCTTCTCTGAATGCTGTCAGAAAATGGTGACCGTAAGTTCGGCCCTTCAGTGCCTTTGACAGGAACCGGTCAATGTGCTCCTCGCGCTCCTCAACATATGCCTGCCAGATGCGGAAATAGGGGCGATAGATAAAGAAACCGAAGGGCGTCTTAAAAGAATTCTTGCTGTTGAAGAAACTTTTCACATCATAAACCATTTTGCGGAGATGCATACGGGTGTCTTCCGGGAAAAGATGGAATTTGTCTGATACGGCGTCCACGCGGTCTTCAAGGAGAAAATCCGGTGGAATCTCCAGTTCTGTGCTATGGACAGAATATGATTTTTCCACCCCGTGAACGGTGATGGAAACAAAAGCCCCCAGATCGCTCATCTTGATGAGATTATCGAGGGACTTATCGAATTCCGGAAGAGTACTTATTGAGGGAACAGAGATTGACCGGGACAGTTCGGGGAAAAAGGAAAGCTGGCCTGTACCTTCGGAGTGGGACATGACAGTTGAGTTTAACGCCGGAGCAAACAATATGCAACAACGGGGAGGAAGTTCCGACGGTCGGAGGGACCGAGCTTTGCAATTGTGAATAGGGGGAAATGGTACTAAATTTATAAACGGCATGGCGATGGAGGTTGGGTTCGCAGTTGGCTCTAGCGCTCGCAAGAGATCATATAAATCATATAACTTATAAGACTATGCCGAAGAAACTAACTAAGGATGTAGAAAGTGTTGTCATCCGTTTCGCCGGTGATTCCGGTGACGGCATGCAATTGATGGGTAATCGGTTTGCCAGCACGACGGCGCTCATCGGGAATGACCTCGCCACATTTCCGGAGTTTCCCGCAGAAATCCGGGCCCCGGCCGGCAGCCTGGCAGGCGTGAGCGCTTTTCAGGTACAGTTCAGCAGCAGGGACATTTACACTCCCGGTGACGTTCTCGATGTGCTCGTGGTTATGAATCCCGCTGCTTTGAAGGTCCATCTCGGAGACCTCCCGGCAGGGGGAGCCGTCATCGCCAATTCATCGGCGTTCACAGAGAAAAACATCAAGATGGCAGGGTGGGATGACAATCCTCTCACAGATGGCTCGCTTTCGCAGTACAAGCTCTACGAAATCGATATCATTCGTCTCGTCTCCAATGCCCTGGAAGACATGCAGCTCAATCCCAAGACGGTGGAGCGAACCAAGAATTTCTTTGGGCTCGGGCTCATGTACTGGATGTACGGCCGCCCCATTGAACCTACGGTAGACTGGCTGAAAGGGAAATTCAAGTCCCGACCTGAATTGGTGGAAGCCAACATTCGTTCCTTGAAGACGGGCTATCATTTTGGCGATATTTCAGAGATTTTCGCAACCAAGTACCGCGTAGCCCGCGCTCCATTGGAGAAGGGGACCTACCGGAACATCACGGGAAACTACGCCCTGGGACTCGGTCTTCTGGCTGCCAGCAAAGCTTCCGGACTTCCTCTCTTCTTTGGTGGTTATCCCATCACACCGGCGAGTGACATTCTACACCAGCTATCACAATATCGGAACTTCGGTGTGAAAACGTTTCAGGCTGAAGATGAGATTGCCAGCATCGGGGCCGCTCTGGGTGCGTCATTCGCCGGGAATCTTGCGGTGACGGCGTCATCGGGACCGGGTATTGCTCTGAAGGCGGAAACCATTGGACTGGCCGTGATGACGGAGCTTCCGCTGGTCATTCTGAACATCCAGAGGGCCGGTCCCAGTACAGGGATGCCCACCAAAACGGAACAGGCAGATCTTTTTCAGGTGCTCTACGGTCGAAACAGTGAATCTCCCGTACCTGTCATGGCGCCCATAAGCCCCGCGGACTGCTTTGAAGTCGCCTACGAGGCGTGCCGGATAGCCTGCAAATACATGACGCCCATTTTTGTCCTTTCCGATGCCTTCCTTGCGAACGGATCGGAGCCCTGGCGGACTCCCGATCTCGCCCTTCTTCCCCCGATTGAAGTCGAGTTTGCCACGAGTGAAGAGGGTGAATTCTATCCTTACGAACGGGATGAAGCAACTCTGGCAAGAAAGTGGGCTGTGCCCGGGACACCGAAGCTGGAACACCGTATCGGCGGACTGGAGAAGGAGAACTTAACGGGAAATGTGAGTTACGATCCGGAGAATCATCACCTCATGGTGCAATTACGGGCCGAAAAGGTGGCTGGCATAACAGCGGAGATTCCGCCCACCGAAATCTTCGGTGATCCGACGGGCGATCTCCTTGTTCTGGGATGGGGGAGTACATATGGTGCCATTCATACCGCAGTGGACGGATCAAAAGAGAAGGGGAAGTCTGTGGCTCACGCTCATATCCGGTGGATAAATCCCCTTCCGCCAGACCTGGGCGAGATTCTGCTGAAATACCAGAAAGTCCTGGTTCCCGAGGTAAACGCTGGACAGTTACTTAAACTGATTCGATCGGAATACCTGATAGACGCGGTAGGATTGAATCTTGTCCGGGGGAGGCCTTTCCGGGCTTCACACATCGTGGAAAAGATAGACTCAGTTTTGTGAGTATGGACATGAGCAAAACAAAGACGAAGGCGACCCTTACCAGAAAGGATTTTGTCTCGGACCAGGACGTGAGGTGGTGCCCCGGTTGCGGGGATTATTCAATTCTGGCCCAGACTCAAAAGGTGTTTCCTGATCTGGGTATTCCAAAAGAGAAGTTTGTTTTCATCTCAGGCATCGGTTGCTCCAGCCGGTTTCCATACTACATGAATTCCTACGGATTTCATACAATTCACGGTCGGGCCCCCGCAATTGCTTCGGGTGTGAAGCTGGCAAACCGAGATCTTTCCGTGTGGGTGATTACCGGGGATGGAGACGCTCTTTCCATCGGGGGAAATCATTTCATTCATCTCCTCCGGAGAAACCTGGATATCAACATAGTTCTTTTCAACAATGAGATCTACGGATTGACGAAAGGCCAGTACTCTCCAACGTCCGAACTCGGAAAGGTCACCAAATCGACACCATTTGGCTCGCTGGACCGTCCGTTCAATCCCCCCGCCCTCGCTCTGGGAGCTTCCGCTTCATTCGTGGCCCGCTCAGTCGATGTTTTTGGTAAACACCTTCAGCAGATGATTCGACGCTCTTATGAACATGAGGGGACCTCATTCCTCGAGGTGTATCAGAATTGCCTCATTTTCAATGACGAGTCCTTCAAGTCGCTGACGGACAAGGAAACAAGGGGCGACCATGCACTTTTCCTGGAACATGAGGAACCCATGGTCTTCGGAAATGAGGGTGACAGGGGGATTCGCCTCGATGGATTCACGCCTCAGGTCGTGACGCTTGGGAAAGACTTCTCCAAAGACGATCTTGTGGTTCATGATGAATCCGACAAAAATCTTGCGGTCATTCTGGCCAGGTTTACCCATGATGACCGGTTTCCCCAACCTATCGGAGTTTTCTACGAGTCCCGGGAACCCACATATGAAGATCTTTTGGAGAATCAGATCAATAAAG
This sequence comes from Candidatus Neomarinimicrobiota bacterium, assembly GCA_036476315.1. Classification (NCBI taxonomy): domain Bacteria; kingdom Pseudomonadati; phylum Fidelibacterota; species Fidelibacterota bacterium. The sequence goes on from JAZGBI010000073.1 coordinate 68,128, forward strand.
CGAGGGAAACGCTGGGCGAAGGAGACTTGGAGCAACTCATTCGAGGGTCGGATACATGGGAGGTGGAGTAGTTGAAGGCTGAGGCTAAGGCCTAGGCTAAGGAATAACAAGAATATCATGAGGCTATTCAAAGATGAGTTGTGATGATTTTGCGAGGAAGAGTTCAGTCTGACGGAATTTAGTAAACAGATTATCGATGAACTGTCCACAGGAGCCATGCGGAATGCACCTATCAAGCACCTGGAATCTTGACCTCAACCTCTGCCTCAGCCTCTAAGAAAAGGAGATAGCATCATGTCCTTCCGAATTGAACGGGATAGCATGGGCGAGATGAAAGTCCCCGCCGACAAATACTGGGGAGCCCAGACCCAGCGATCTCTTCAAAACTTCAGGATTGGAGGAGAACGGTTTCCCAGGGAATTCATTCGGGCGTACGGTTTAATAAAGCAGGTGGCGGCCCAGGTGAACTGGGGATTGGGTGTTCTGGATGAGGAGGTCGCTCAGATCATCATCAAAGCGGCCCAGGAAGTCATCGAGGGTAAACACGACGACCAATTTCCACTTGTGGTCTGGCAGACAGGAAGCGGCACACAGACCAACATGAACTTCAACGAGGTGTTGGCCAATCGGGCCATTGAAATGATGGGGGGTGAGCTGGGTAGAAAGACCCCGGTCCATCCCAATGATCATGTAAACAAGTCTCAATCCACGAACGACACTTTCCCAACGGCCATCAACGTGGCCGCCGGAGTCCAGGTGAACGAGCATCTTCTTCCTGCCGCAAGTGCCTTGAGTGATGCCCTCAGCGGTAAGGCGAAGGAATTTGAGGGTATTGTCAAGCTGGGGCGGACACACCTCCAGGATGCCACACCTCTGACACTGGGGCAGGAATTCTCCGGCTACGCTTCGCAGGTGACTCATGCCATCAGCTCCATTGAAGCGGCCCTGTCCCACATCTATGAGCTGGCTATGGGGGGAACGGCCGTTGGAACCGGACTGAACGCTCCGGAGGGATTTGCCGAAAAGGTCGCTGAAGAGATCGCTGAAAAGACGGGATTACCCTTCAAAACGGCGGCTAATAAATTCGAATCGCTGGGTGCTCATGACTCCGCCGTTGAAATGTCGGCAGCCTTGAAAACACTGGCCGTTTCTCTCAACAAAATCGCCAATGATATACGGTGGTTGGGAAGTGGACCCCGCGCGGGCATAGGCGAAATCGTTCTTCCCTCCAACGAACCGGGATCTTCCATTATGCCCGGAAAGATCAATCCCACCCAGGCAGAAGCCGTTACCATGGTGGCGACTCAGGTAATGGGAAACGACACCACCCTTGCGGTTGCGGGTGCGTCGGGAAATTTCGAATTGAATGTGTACCGTCCGGTAATCGCTTTCAATTTGCTCCAGTCCATACGACTCCTGGGAGATGTGTGCAATTCTTTTAACGAAAACTGCGTGGCGGGCATCCAGCCGAACAGAGAACGCATCGATCATAACCTTAGAAACTCACTTATGCTTGTCACTGCCCTAACACCACACATCGGATACGACAAGGCCGCGAAGGTGGCAAAAAAAGCCCACGAGGAGAACGCCACCCTCAAGGAGACGATCGTTAAACTCGGTTACATGACAGCTGAAGAGTTCGATGACCGGGTAAAACCCGACGAGATGGTCGCCCCTTCAAAGCGGGTGGGATGAACCTTTTCCTGTCCAGGGCGTTTTAGGAACCTGATGCCTCAAAGAGACAAGAAAACCGAGTCAGGCCACTGGGGAAGAGTTTTCCTGCGCGTCTTCCTTTTCTTCATGGTCTTGGGCGTTGTGGGACTCATTTACGTAAGCATTCTCTCCCGGGACCTCCCATCCCTTGAGCAGCTGGAGAATTATGATCCCGATCTTGTGACGCGCATTTACTCAGACGATGGGGTACTGTTGAAGGAGCTGTACACTCAACGTAGAGTCTACGTTGAGCTCGAGAGGATTCCTGAGAGTCTCACTCTTGCCACCCTTTCATCAGAGGATCGCCGGTTTCGCTCCCACTGGGGAATCTCCCTTCGTGATGTGCTACGGGCCGTTATCATTAACTCAATTACGCTGAGCTACAGGCAGGGGTTCAGTTCCGTTTCCCAGCAACTGGCAAGGAATCTTTACGACACCATCGGATTCAAGAAAACTCTGACTCGCAAGCTGAAGGAGGTCATCACCGCTATTCAGATCGAGAGGACGTACACAAAAGACGAGATTCTCGAAATGTATCTCAATTCTGTCCATTTCGGGCACGGGACGTACGGTGTTCAGGCCGCAGCGAAACGGTATTTTGGTGAGAATGTAGGGAATTTGACCCTCGACGAATCTGCTCTCCTCATAGGATTGCTTCCGGCCCCGGCCCGGTACAGTCCCATCAATCACCTGGACCGGGCAGTGGGAAGGCGAAACGTGGTTCTGCGTCTCATGAGGGATCAGGGGAAGATCAGCGAAACGGCCGTGGCGGAAGCAAAGGCGATCATGCCGAATATAGTGGAGGATACCGGCGACCGGGGACTGGCTCCCTACTTCACCGAATACGTTCGACGAATTCTTGAAAAGGAAGACGAATCTCTTAATATCGACATCTACCGGGACGGGCTGGAAATCTACACGACGCTTGACAGTCGAATGCAAATGGTGGCCGAAGAGGCGGTTCTTAAAACGGTGAGGGCCAATCAGAAAGTACTAAACGACCGATTGTACAATGACCGCGAGGAATTTGAGCAACTGGCATATCTCACCATTCACTCCGAAGATTCGATCCGGATGATGCTCGAGGGGGAGCTCCCCCTTTACGAGGACTTGCGGGACAAGCTGTTGGTCCAGGTGGCCCTGGTGGCCATCGATCCCTCAAATGGTCATATCCGGGCAATGATCGGTGGAAGACCCGATTATCACGATCAATTCAACCGGTCCACCCAGGCGAAAAGACAACCGGGCTCAGTGTTCAAGCCGTTCATCTACACGGCTGCCATCGACAACGGATATCCCGTTACCAAACAGCTCATGAATCAACCGGTGAGATTGAATGTTCAGAACGCCCAGGGAGACTGGGAACAGTGGAAACCGCGAAACTACGACTCTTCGACAGGTGGAAGGACCACCCTCAGAGAGGGCCTTCGTCGGTCGCTGAATCTCATTTCGGTACGCCTGGTTCAGGAACTGGTCCCACCAGAAGTGGTCGTTCGAACGGCGAAAAGAATGCACCTTTCAACACCTATTCGGGCAGTGGACGCCATCGCTCTTGGAACTTCGGAGGTGATTCCTCTGGAGATTTCCTCCGCCTACGCTACCTTCGGAAACAAAGGGGTATGGAGCAAACCCATGGCGATCAAGAGAATTGTAGACCGTTTCGGAGTCACCGTAAAGAACTACTTTCCCGAGAGGGAAGAGGTATTAAGCGAGGAAACTGCGTTCATCATGACAGACCTGTTGAAAACTGTTGTGGACCGGGGAACAGGTGGTCGAATTCGATGGATGTACAAGTTCAACCACCCAGCCGGTGGAAAAACAGGGACCACTCAGGGTTGGACAGACGCGTGGTTTGTGGGATATACTCCCCATCTCGCCGCGGGCGTCTGGTTTGGTGTGGATGACCCACAGGTGAGCCTCGGGGAAAGACAGGACGGGAGTCGAGCCGCTCTGCCCGCTTGGGCCCGATTCATGAAAGCCGTTTACGATACGACCCAATGGAAATACAGGGATTTCGAGGTTCCCCAAGGAGTTGCGAAAATCGAGATTTGCAAAGTGAGTAAGGATCTACCAACAGAATACTGCCCCACCGAACAGGAGTATTTCATTCGCAAGTATGCCCCCGTAGAAACGTGTAGAGTACACACCGAAGCTTCCACACGCCGGGAACGTGATCCGAGGTTCGAGTACTAGGAATAGAACAGCCGGCGTGGGGCTACCGGTTCCTCCCCGATCCCCGTAAGGCGGGCAAGGTCTAAGGCTGCCTCTTTCACCCTCTTTTCATCACCCCCAAAACAGAGTGCGAGAGTCTCTCCCGCATCAACCTGGTCGCCAATCTTCTTCTTGAACTGTACTCCCCCGGCCGGATCCAGGCGACGGATCTTACCCTTTCTCATGACGGTGAGATGGTTGACAGCCTGGCCAATTTTCAATGTTTCCATGGAAGTGATGTATCCCGCCTTTGGAGCGATTACCTGGGACATATATCGCCCTGCGGCATAGTAGTCAGGGCGATCCAGAGAGGAAGGAGATCCTCCCTGAGCTTCCACCATCTCCAGAAACTTGCGATAGGCCTTGCCCTTCTTTATGAGGTCAATCTGGAGGTCCCTGGCTTCTCCGTCATTGCTGGCCATGTCGGCTTGTCTTAAAAGCGAACCCCCCAATTTGAACGTTACACGGGACAGATCCTCAGGGCCCCCTCCCTTCAGCGTGAGTATCGATTCCTGTATCTCGTTCCAGAGCCCTGATTCATTCCCCAGAGGTTGACTCATATCCGAAAAGATAACGTCAATCGAGATGCCAAAGTGTTTTCCGATCATGGTGAGTTTCTCCGCCAGTTCCCTGGCCTCTTCCACCGTCTTCATAAAGGCGCCAGCACCAACTTTCACATCCATAACCAGCCCCTGAATCCCCTCAGCGATCTTCTTGCTCATGATGCTCCCACAGATGAAAGGGATCGATTTTGTGATCCCGATGGCATCCCTGAGGGCGTACATCTTCCTGTCGGCGGGACAGATCTCATCTGTCTGGCCGATCATACCGATACCCACGGTTTCTACGGTAGCGCGGAATTCACTGATAGAAAGATTTGTCCGGTATCCGGGGATTGATTCCAGCTTGTCAAGGGTGCCGCCCGTGTGGCCCAGACTCCGACCGGAGATCATGGGGATGGCCAGTCCCGCTGCCGCCATGAGGGGTCCAAGGACCAAAGAAACTTTGTCCCCCACTCCTCCGGTGCTGTGCTTATCTGCCACAAATTTCGAGATATTGGAAAAATCCATTCTCTCCCCTGAAGTTAACATTGCGTCCACGAGAGCGATAATCTCCTCATCTGACATCCCTTGAGAATGGACCGCTTTTACCCAGGACGACATTTTGTCATCAGGCACGTCTCCGCGGCTGTAGGCATGTATGATTGACTTAATTTCGTCGGATGAGTGGGAATGTCCCGAGCGTTTGGCTTCAACCAGGTGAGCTATATTCATTCTTCGGTTTTTCTCTTCAACAGCTTATCCAGGAGTGGAAGCCGGAGCACTGTCCGCTCCCGAGAGGAGCGGAAAGAAAGATATATCCCCACGACACTAAGCACAGCGTTTGGCGTCCACATAGCCAGAACCGGGGAGAGGAGATTCCTGTCCGCGAGTTCCTCTCCCGCGATAAGGAATATCCAGTAGATGACAAAGAAACCCAGGCTCAATAAGGCGGCTCCTCTCCGGATCATGACACCCAGGGGTGTCCCCACGAGAATAAAGGCGATGCATGCCACAGGGATGGAAAACTTCTTGTGAATCTCCACCCGGTAGCGATTGATGCTCCTCTGGTAACCTTCCAGGAGCTGGTAATCCGCTCTGAGACGCCGGCTGAGGGTATTCAAGGTTCGTTGATTGATCAACATGGTGTCCTTTCTCATTGTTGTATCGGCTCCGTACATTTTCATCTGATTGTCGATCAATTCAATGGCCTCATGGAAATTCATGGGAAGCGAGACTCCCGGCATTTTATTTTCCATGAGTGCTGTCATTCGCTTTCTCGCATCGGAAGTCCTTTTCTCATATCCCTTGATCTTTTCCTTCATCATGTTCAGTGTCATTTCCCGGTCGGAACGTGAAGTCGTTTCCCGACGCTGCAATACGAGGTCATCGGCGGAGACAGCGATTCTGTGTTTTTCGAAGGCAATCCTCCGGTAATTTGCGAAGTTTTTCACATCCAGCTCATGAATTTCCCCGTCATACAAGGTAATGAGGATGACTTCTCCGATGGTTGTGAAGGTTCCTTCAGCGGCGTGGATGGAGGTCTGAGTTTTGACTCTATCCTTTCCAAAAATGCGTACGTCTTGATACCGGTTACCCCGTTTTCCCCTCACTATGAAGCTGTAATCAGGGAGGTCATCGATGAAATATCCCGCCTCTACGTTCAAATCAGGACGTTTGCGATAAATGTCACGGCCCAGGAGTCTCGCCTTATGGTTCATCTCCGGAAGGACAGCATTGTTGAAATAGATGAGAATTCCACACACCGTCGTGCCGAAACCGAGGGCGGGGAGGAGGATTCTTGACAGACTGACTCCCGATCCCCTCAGAGCCATGATTTCATTGTCCGCAGACAGGCGACCGAAGGCCATCAGGGTTGCCACCAAGACTGCCATGGGGGTAGCTAGCGCCACGATCCAGGCCGTATTGAGAGCTAGGTATTCTAAAATGACGCTCACGGGCAATCCCTTCCCTATGAATCTGTCCACTGCTCGCAGGAGAAAATTGGTAAAAAGAAGAAAGATAAGGACAATCAGAGCGTAGACAAACGGCATCAGATGTTCCTTGAGAATATATCGAGTCAGCACGCGCATTGGCCTATTCAGAAGCGATTCAAAGGAAAGATACGGAAGAACATGCGATTGTAGAGGCAATAAAAATGCCGGGTGAGGGAGGGGACTCGAACCCCCGACCGCCAGGGCCACAACCTGGAGCTCTTACCTACTGAGCTACCCTCACCATTTTCTCCTATCAAATTTACCCAGGAATTCCAATCGCTTCAACTGGATACTGGTGGACCGGTAAATGGTTACTTGAAACTTGATCCTTGAAACTTGATCCTTGACACTTGATCCTTGACACTTGATCCTTGACATTTGATCCTTGACATTTGACACTTGACCCTTGACCCTTGATCTTGCTTCTGGTCACATTTCTTGCGGTTTTTAAGGTACTTAGGGCGTACATTTGAGTGAGTAAGAAAACCTGCCAAAAGTTCACTAGAGAACCGCAATAATCCCAATCGCCAATTAGTTTCCGTTTCCAGCACAGTATACACGCAACCTCATCGTATTCGGTTTTTCTCGTGCCCAAGGCAGTGGAAGAGTAACAAAAAGGAGAAAGTACCATGAGTGATCGTGAAAAAGGAACCGTTAAGTGGTTCAATCCGAAGAAAGGCTTTGGCTTCATATCGCGTGAAGATGGCGACGATGTTTTTGTTCACTTCACATCAATTGACGGCAGTGGCTACCGGACGCTTGAGGAAGGTGAGCAGGTCGAGTTTGAAGTTGCGTCATCAGACAAAGGTCTTGAGGCGAGGGAAGTCAAGCGACTGTTCTGATCAATCCCTCGAGCTTCCAAAACCTCTCGGGGAACAGATACTTGGCTTCCCCCATCTATTTATCATTAGGTTGATTTTCCATGATTTGTTCTGCTTAAAACCGGTAAGATAAGACCGAGTGAGTCCCACCTGCCTGTGGACTCATCATTTGCTCCTCCGCCCCTCTCTTTTTCATGCGAATTGCCCCGGGTCGTTGTATATTAAACTATGGGAGCAGATCTCTGAGCTCTTGACCGTGCCGGCTGAAGCTGGAGTTATTACGGTTATTGGCTCAGAGGACTTTTTCACTGATAGACGTAGGGGAGGCACCATGCGTGAATACGTTGTGAGATTATCCTGGATCCTGGGCGCTCTTTTCGTCTTGACAGGAATTCTCGCCAAGCTATTTGGCTTCGATCCCGTTGGTGTTGGGTACAACATCAATTACTTTCATGCAACCAACACAGCGTTGCTTTTTGGCATTCTCTTTTCACTCCAGAAGCCCAGATAGCAGACCTGACCAAAAGGTTCGACGTTCTCAAAGTTTTCTTTCGAAAATAGTAAACCCATGGAATGACCAAGATGAAAAACTTCGCCGTAACCATTTCGTTGCTGGCAATGCTTACAGGGTGTGCCAGAATTGTCAGTGAGGATTTACTGGTAGATAAGGAAGGTGTGAAATACTACGAAGCTTCGTTGAGACCCTACAGCGGAAGGGTGCACGAATCGTGGGACAACGGAAATATGAAGCTTGAAGGTTCATACAAGAGAGGAAAGGAAGAGGGTACCTGGACCTGGTGGTACTACAGCGGGCAGAAATTGTGTGAAGGGACTTTCGATGATGGAAAGAGGGGGGGTATTTGGATTTGGTGGTTTGAGCACGGACAGAAATCGCGGGAAGAAAGTTATGCAGATGGCTTGCTCGACGGAAAATCGACCATGTGGCGTGAAGACGGGGAGATTCTGGGGGAAACCATTTACCGAGATGGAAAGCCAGTTGCGGAATAGACTTTTCTTCCTTTGAAAACCATAATTTGATTTCTATTGAATGGCCGATCCCACCTCCAAACAGGGGGAAGGATCAACCGTTTTCCGTTGGCAGGATGATTATGTTTCTGTATGCAGAACGACGTAGCTGTCTGTATTGCAGCCGATTGCCGGGGCTCACCAGTCTTCACCTATTTCGTTATAGATAGTCTCAACAAGCCCGGTTTCGTTTTCTTCAAATGCAGTTTTTATGGCATCTAAACTCTTTCCGCTTTTTCTCAAAGCTCTAACCTTTTCCTGTCTCTTTTTCATCAAATCAATATGATTCCTTATAGCTTCCCGATCTATCATTTCACTATGACCACTGCAGAATCTCACAGCATCCAGTGTTTCAAGCATTATCATCATACTATTAACATACCTAAATGAATTCCCTCCTTTATAAGAATGAATCAGCTGAGGTCTAGTCATGAATACAAGGTCTCCGAGAAATGCCGTCTTTTCTTCCGGGAAATAAATGACAGCGTCCCCTGTGGTATGACCAACACCAAAATGCCATAGCTCTACTTTCTTCGATCCGAGATAAATATCCATTTTGTCACGAAATGTTACTGAAGGAATAAAGGGCCCCAATTCAGGCTGGTTCCATTGCGATGGAGTACCATCTCTCCCTGGATGAAAGAACTCTTTTCTGCAATTCTCGTGTGCAATAATGGTCACCGTTTCAGGAAAATATTGATTTCCCTGGACATGGTCTCCATCACTATGAGTGTTTACAAGATATTTTATCGGTTTATCCGTTAGACCTTTAATGTTAGCAATTGTCTCATCCACAGATTCTCTATCCATCTTTGCATCAACAACAAGAACTCCGTCGTCACCAATATATGCTCCTCCTTGAGCACCACGACCGCCCAGGATTTCATGAAGGTTATCAGATAACTTGTTGATGGTAACTGGTGAGACCTCTCGCTGTTTGGCAAAAGAAAAAGACGCTAGCAAAACAGGAGTGAGCAGAACAATGAGAGACTTGATATCTGTTTTCATCCTGAAACCTCCTCCAGATTCACAACAAAAGAACAGAATTATTCATATCCTATTCTCCTGCATCTTGCTTCGGATACCAACAAACGGAAAATACGACGAACCCAACAAAACTGGAGGTTTAAATTCACAAAAAACAGCCTCAGAATAGGTCTAGAAGGCGCTCGAAAGCACTTCTAAGCGAGGCAAGCTAATTATGTGACAATAGTATCGAAGAATTTGGGTTTTGTGGTGATTTTCAGAGGGGGAATCCATTTGGGAGGGTAGAGTTATTTTAATGAAAAACAATGTGGTAGATTACATAGACCCAAGATAGTAATCCGTGTATTATTGCCCAGAAAAC
>JAZGBI010000074.1 GCA_036476315.1 Candidatus Neomarinimicrobiota bacterium
GATGGAAGCGAGTTCTGGGACTTAAGGACAAAGGAAGGGAGGGATGTTGCCTATGGACTTTATATCTATCATATCGAAGCGCCGGGAATTGGTGAAACTATTGGAAAGTTTGCGCTGATTAAATGACCTTTATAGAACAAATTCTTCATAAAACAATACCATATCGGTTCCCTGAAAAAAGTTGTAATCTTTCCGGGGTCAAATGGTTAATACTCTATTTTTCAATACTAACTCTATCAAATCCTGCCTTTAGTCAGTTCGCAATTAATGTTTCAAAGGTAGGGACAACCTCTGCGCCGTTTCTGGAAATTGGCGTCGGGTCCAGAGCCATAGGGATGGGAAGTGCGTTTGTTGCCGTTGCCGATGATGCCACGGCATTATACTGGAATGTTGCAGGATTATCGCGCTTGACACGGAATGAAATGATTTTAATTCACTCCGAATGGATAGCGGACATCAGTTATGATTTCGTGGGAGGCGCTTTTCCTTTGAGTGGTTTTGGAACCATAGGCATCAGCATTACATCTCTGAGCACTGATGAAATGAAAGTAAGGACGGTTGATAAACCTGAAGGGACAGGAGAAAAATTTAGTGTGGGGGATCTGGCGATGGGTGTTGCCTATGCCAAGAATCTTACCGACAGATTCTCAATTGGCCTGAACGTGAAATATATTCGACAGAAAATCTGGCACATGAGTGCTACAGGATTTGCTGCTGACATTGGAACTTTGTTCACTACTCAATTTGCTGGCATGAAAATCGGAATGAGCATATCCAATTTCGGCGGCAAGATGCGGATGCTTGGAAAGGATACATTTGTTAATTATGATTTGGCTCCGACTCAGGAAGGGAGTAATGACCGAATACCTGCCAACTTAAGAACAGACGAATTCCCACTACCCCTCCTTTTCCGTGTTGGATTGGCAATGGATGTTCTTAAATCCAGATCCAATCATTTGACAATTGCGATAGATGCTGCTCACCCCAATGATAATACAGAGTACGTGAACCTGGGGTTGGAATATGCCTTGAATAATTGGTTGTTCTTGAGAGCTGGTTATAAAAATCTTTTTATGCTCGATAACGAAGAAGGCTTAGCTCTGGGAGCAGGATTAAAATACAAAATTAACAGAGCCGTATCGATGAAATTTGACTACGGCTATCAGGACTTTGGAAGGTTGATCAATGCCCAGAGATTATCATTAGCCTTAGAATTCTAAGGGTTACACGGATTCTTCACACTTTCTTCGATTATCTTTTGCTTTTGTTCACCGTTTTTCTATAAACTACGTTTGATGGTACAACCTGCAAAATCGCAGGTACTGGTCAGGGGACTTCTGCAGGGAGATCCTTCGGCACTCATTCATTTCCTTCAATAAATATAAAGCAAGCAGCTCAATTGAGCGAGATTCCAGCCAGACGATCATGGACCTATCCAAATGTTCAGCCATTTCAAGAGCTTAAGAAAAAAGGTGAGCGATTCCGTCTTATGAAAGGCTATTTCATAAAGATGCGAGAATTATCAATAGAGGATTTGTCTGGCGAAGAAGAGGAAAAGCGGACCTGGGATGAATATTGATCTGTTGATGGTGCTTCTCTATTTCGTAGGGATCTTTATTTTCGGAGTGTATAAGAGTGCCAGGCAGAAAAAAGATGCTGAGGCCTACTTCCTCAGCGGCAGAAAGCTGCGCTGGCCCTCCATTGCCATGTCCACAATCGCAACCAATATTCAAGCCGGCCACTTTATCGGCATGGGGGGGGCTGCCTACGCCTACGGTTTGGCACAGGCAAATTTTGAAATTGGCGCCGTCTTCGGTATCCTTTTGGCCGCCTTCTTTTTCGTTCCCCTTTATTTGCGGTTAAAAGTATTCACCCTCGCACAATTCTTTCAGGATAGATTCGGTAGCTTCCTCGCTCTCAGCTATGCAATATTTTCCATTGTTCTGTTTGGAATAATATATCTGGGAGGTGCTCTCTACTGGGGAAGCTTCGCCATCAACGGAATTTTTGGAGAACAATTGAATATACTCCATCCAGATCCCGTAATGAGGCTCTACATCCTTGTGGTTCTTATGGGGCTGTTTTCAGCAGGGTACGTCTATTTCGGTGGACTTGCGGCAGTGGTTCGCACCGACGTGATTCAAATGATTACTTTGCTGGGGGGTTCCTCCATCGTCTTAGTGTTGGCCATAAAAACGCTTGGTGGCCTACCCGAACTGTATAACGTAGACTTATACAGCGGTATTCAGACAGGCAAGGATCACTTGATGCATCTGTTTTTGCCCCTGGATCACGAGAAAATTCCGTGGACGGCGGTGTTTTTTGGGATGCTGTTAATGCATATCCAATACTGGGGAGCAAACCAGGTAATTCTGCAAAGGGCCCTTGCCGCACGCTCTCTCAAGGATGCTCAACTGGGACTGGTCGTTGGTGGTTTCTTGAAGTACTTTGTGGCAGCTCTGATTATTATTCCACCGATTGCCTTGGTCGGTTTTCATGAATCGCTGGAGGATCCCGATCGGGCATACATTGTGTTGGTAAACACATTGCTGGCACCGGGTATCCGTGGTTTTGTTCTCATGGGACTCTTCGCTTCATTGATGAGTACCGTTGATTCCATTATCAATTCGGTAGGCACCATGATTTCCATTGATGTGTATAAACGACTGATTAACAAAAAGGCAACGGACAAACAATTGATCCGAATAGGGAAGAACTCCACCTGGCTGTCTACCATTGCGGGGATTTTGTTCGCATTTGCGCTCATTCATATCAAGCATGGTGGGCTTGATTTTCCCCTCTCTCATCTAACAAACGAGATATCCTACCATATCAAAGCCGGCTTCACAATTTTGATTCTGGCGGCGGTGTTCTGCAGCCACACGCCCAAGAAAATTGTTACAACTGTTTTTATAGCCAGTGCAGGCGTATCGCTTGCTTTCAGATATCTCATATTCCCCGATATGAATTACTTGAACCGAACAGGGTGGGTTATCGTATTGTGTTATGGAATTCTTGCGGCAGTGTCTCATTTCTCACCCGGACAAAAGATAAGGTGGAAGGAACTGATCACTGTTGACTCAAGGATGGTAGGATACTTCGGCATAGTTCTTGCTCTTAGTTTGATTGGACTAAACATAGTTTTTCGCTAGATGGAGAAACGGAACCATGAAGATAAAATTCACTGGAACAGGAGATGGGCGTGGGATACCTGTCATTGGTTGTCAGTGCCGGCTCTGCACGATAGCGAGGAAAGAGGACGGGAGAAATCGCCGCCGGAGAGTATCGGTTATCATATCGGATGAATCGGATAAAATTCTGTTTGATACACCCCCTACCATTGGAGAAGTGTTAAACGAAGAGAAGGTATTCCAACTATCGGCCGTGTTTCTTTCTCACAAACATTATGATCATGTCGGAGGAATCACTGAATTTGAATACTGGCCAGAAAGAATTCCTGTTTATGGAAATATATCGGTCCTTGGGAATTTTGAAATAACAGACAAATTGTATGAAAACTGTGAATTTAATATCCTGCATGAGAAGAAATCCGTCAGAGTCAAAAGTATTAGAATTACCCCTTTCTCCGTTTCCCATAAGGTCCCCACCTTTGGATTGATGTTTAAAGAAGATGAAAAACGGATTGTTCATTTCAATGATAAGGGAGATACACTAAACGACTACGAAAAAAAGCTTGTGAAAGAGTCGGATGTTGTCGTGTTTCATACCGTAGCTTTTGATGGCGGTACGGACCACCTTGATGTCGTAAGAGTGATGAATATTGCAGAAACGCATCCTTCCACCCGCATTGTTATCACTCATATCGGCCATAATAATTTGGCCCATGAAGAACTGGTGGAAAAACTTGCCGCATGTGAGAATATGATTGTCGCCTATGATGGGCTGGAAATTGAAGTTTAGCGTACAAAAGAATAACCGCTTATTCAATTGTCTCGCCATAGAGTCCCTTCCCTGAGAACTCCGGAGTCGTTATAATGACTCAACCGGTAAATTTTGATATAATTATACTGGGGCATTTTGCGAAAGATAAATTGGTTATCGATGGTGTGAAAAAAAATGCTCTGGGTGGAGCCGTTTATTACGGTTCTATGGCTTTATCGAAAATGAATATTTCCACCGGAATTATCACCCTCCTTTCCAGAGAAGACTTTTGCTATCTTGACATTCTTGAAAAGAACGGTGTAAAAGTTTTTGCCCATGAAGCCGATATGACGAGTGGCATTGAAAACATATACCGTTCAGAGAACCTTGATAAGAGGATTTGCAAGCCTCTAGGATTTGCAGGAGAATTCAGGAAGAAACATATACCTGATGTGACAACGAAGGTTTTTCATATCGGACCGATTATGGCGGGCGAAGTTTCCCTCGACCTGATTGACTGGTTAACCTCAAAGTTCGATAAGGTCTCTCTCGACCTTCAGGGAGTCCTACGGGTTAGAGAGGGCAATCAGCTTACCTTTAGCGATTGGTCCGAAAAGGAACGAGGGTTGAAGCGAATCCATACCATAAAAGCGGACTCGGTAGAATCCAAAGTTATTACAGGGGAGAAAGACATTGCCAAAGCGGCCAAGATTATCGCCGGTTGGGGACCGCGGGAAGTGGCCATCACACACAAAGATGGTCTATTGGTTTATGGTGAGGGTGAAATATTCGAAGCTCCTTTTACCCCTCGTGTCTTGAAAGGCCGCACAGGTCGGGGGGATACCTGCATTTCTGCCTATCTGGCGAGGCGGTTAAAAGCATCACCTGAGGAGTCGTGCAGGTTCGCCGCTGCCGTAACTTCCCTAAAATTGGAAAAAGAAGGACCCTTTGATCGAACGGTTGAAGATATCGTGGAGAAGCTAACCGGGCAGGGCAACTGTGAGAACATAATTCCGCAACTACAAGAAAAAAGAGATTAAACAGTGTCAACGATGAAAACAGTAACGTTATTTGCTGATTGGGATTCCAAGCCGGATTTTGAGCTGGGATCAAAAGATATTGAGGGGGAACTGACCTATCTTGGCGGCAAGGTGTGGCGAAATCCTGTTATTAAGGTTGTTGAAAAGGAAATTCCCCAAGTGGGACCTACGGAAGTGTTAATCAAAGTGAAGGCTTGCGGCATTTGTGGTAGCGATGTTCACATGTTTCAAACCGATGAAGATGGATACATCTTCTACCCAGGGCTTACAGCATTCCCGGGTGGGGTCATCTTGCTTCCTTTCTATCCTCTGTAATTTACCCAAAAGTATCACCTTAGCTTTTACAGTAAATCTGTCCGGCTGATTAAAACACTACACATCGCTCAGCTAGGCAAAGCGTGCGACAGTTTCCCGGTCCTCGGCAAATGTGACTGAGACAAAAAGGTAACTGAGAATCAGGAAGAAATAACGGAAGAACATTGTCACCTCAACAGCACCGCCCTTCTGGTCTGAACGAATTGGCGGGTGTGATCATTGGTAGTCTTACCCGTGAAGGATCTGGCAAACATGCGGATAAAGTAGGTTCCACTACTCACTGGCTTGCCGCCATCATCGGTGCCATCCCACATGATTTTCTTGAAACCTGGTTCTTCAATTCCGTTCATCAGAATTTTCACACGCCTCCCCAGAATGTCGTACACGGCCAGCTGCACGTGCGCCGTCCTGGGTAATTCATACGTTATTTCCGTGCCGGGATTGAACGGATTTGGATAATTCTGATACAATACGTAACGATCCGGCAGAAGAACAGGTTCTTTAGCAATGTCAATCGTAGAAACTTGGGCAAGCTGAAGATCGTCAAAATACAACTCCCCGAATAGAGAACTGCCTGGGCTGTACGTAAGCTGGATGCTGTCGATTCTCAGAGTTCCGTCCAGATTCCCATCACCGATCCAGGTACCCGTTCCGTCATTCGTCATATCCCACGAAACCAATCGCCACCCGATCCAGTCTATGGTGTACCAGGGACTCACCTCATGATTGGCCGCGGCGGAATTGGGCACATGGTCATCCACACTGAAACGGAACTGGTTCCCGCTTCCGTCACCAAATACGTAAATCTGCAGGAGGTAACTGCTGTCAAAATTGACATTCCTGGGCGAACCACCGCTCAGATATGTACGAATCAGCCAGGACGTTGAATGAATATCCCAACCATAATCGATCTTCAGAGACAGGGTGCTGCCGGTCAGTAAATTCACCATATCCCCGCTGACGCTCCTGCCGGTACTATCCGTAATGATTCCGGTTGTGCTTCCACTTTGCTGGGGGACCCACCAGTTGCTCGTCGTCCCCGATTCAAAATCGTCAATACTCCGGCTCGAAAAGGTATTCTCTGACGTTCGAAAACTGTAGGCCTCATAGGAAAATGATTCATTACCTGCCAGATCCCGGAGACCGGGATAGACTCGAGTTATGTAGATTTCATCGGGATGAAGCGGTTCTGCCGGGAAAAAAGAGAGAACACTCTGGCTCCCCACAACGTAGTGCTCAAGAATTCCTGATACTGCCGATCGGTCGGAAAATCTCTCCAGTTTGAAGATATCATCGGAAATGGACGATTCATCAAGTTCTTCATCGTAGGTTACACTGACGATGAGATTCAATTCCACGTTTGACGCGTTCAAGGATGGATGGACCGTCAAGATATCCGGAGGATACATGTCCGGGGGACCCGTCCTGAAACTCAATGTGAAATCGTCTCCTCCGGTTCCGTCCCCATTTCCATCGAGGGGATGTCCATAAACATCGAGAGACTTCCCTGAAACCGTGACGGCATAATGTTCCTCGAATTCAAGAGTGTCGGGCTGAAATCGCATCTTTTCACCATCGTCCGACCACAAGAAAGTTCCTTCGGAATGGGGTACGATCGCGAGTGTTGTTTCCACACTGGCATGCTTCATTTCCCGGCTGAATTCAATCACTATGGGATCCCACGCGGGGACGTTGGTGTCCCCTTCGGCGGGCTCGGTTGAAACCACGTGTGGGGGTACCTTCGAGATGAGCTTTGGATCTGCAAAGGTGAAGAACGTGTCCACCACCACCACCTGGACCGTATCGCCGTAAAAGCCGTCCGCCTTCACTGTCAATTCCAGTGTGTCGTCCGGTAGATTCTCCAAAAAGTAAAATCCATTGTGAAGCAGGCCAGGGTCGTTTGCATACTTGTGGAACAGTGATTCAAAGGAGTCTGTGGTGTCTGTCTGACCGTTCAGAGTCACCACCGCTCCATTGACTGGCACACCCGTTTCCAGATCGGAAATGATTCCTGCGCATGTGCCAACGAAAGGCCGGTCAGTTTCATGATACTTCAGTATGGACCAGAAAAAGGTGAGTGCCTCCAGTTCTTTCCATTGCGCATTCATGTTCCGCTGATTTTGCCTGGGACTGGTGTGAAATCCTGCCTCGCTCAGTTCCGAGGGCATGACACTGTTCCTGTTCACGTGAAGATAGGGACCGCCGGACTGTTGACACCAATCGGACCACGTGTAGAAGCTGCAGTCCCCAATCGACCCCCGGGTGGTCGTTCTCATTCCTCTCGTGAGGAGATCCACCATAATATCGCTCATCGCCTGCCCACCTTTGGGCTCCTTTTCATTGCCGTTGTCGTACTGGCCCCAGAGAAGTAACGTACTGTTAGACTGGGGAGAGCCCGCATCGCTGTGAATGGAATGAAACCAGGCGGCAGGCTGGGCTTGGCCAAAGGCGTTATTCGCGTGATCCGTTCTTTGAGAAAGTGATACCTGCTGCTGGTCGTTGGTGCGGGATCTGAATACCGTGTCAATATCCGTCATTGTCGTGAGCAGATTTCGCAGTGCCGAGGCAACTCTCAAATTCTTCTCCGCCTCAGAGTAGCCGTAGATTCCCATGTTCTCCTTCATGCTATGACCCGGATCGAGATAGATATTCCATCCCGACAGACCGGTGACCTGCGCACACAAATAGTGGAACGAAAAAAGCCAGAAAGAAAGTAAGACAACTCTTTTCATTAACGAACTTCCTGAACAAGTATCTTTCCCTCGTTCAGGGTATGATAGGCGATCCATTTTCCATCTGGAGACCAGGTGGGGCTCATCTCCAGTTGCTTCTCGGTTTTGGTGATATTGACCTTCCCTGAGCCATCAGCATTGACCGCATAAATGTCTGAAGAAAGGTATTGATGCCCATCATCCGATGTGATCATGTAGGTAATTCTATCACTACCGGGGGACCAGGAAGGTCGATAACCAATTCCAAGATCGACGGCATTTTTCCCGTCGATGCCGGTCACCCACAGATGCCCTCCCATGATTTCAAACGCAACGCTTTTTCCATCTGGAGAAACCGTCAGGTTCAGTTTTCCTCCCTTCACCGCCTCAAATGCCATTCTCCTCTTTTCCGGGAGTTCATAGATGATGATCTCCTCTTTGTGGGAAGTCACGATTGTCTCGGAAGAGGGAGAAGAAGGATCAGTCGTTTTCTCCTTTCGCTCTGAATCGAACAGGAGAATATCTTTGGAGCCCGCCAAGAAGATCTGTTTCCCATCTCTTGACCAAGAGGGTGCCCCGGTTGGATCCGTTTGAAAGTCAGTCAGAAGGTGTTTCCTTCCGGAATTAACATCAAAGACTGCGACAGCATTGTACCGGCGTCTGTTCTCATACCGGGAGACAATGGAGAGGATCCTGTCACCTGCCGGAGACCATCGGATGGCCAGTCCTGCCGCCGGTTCCTCTGAAATTGGAGTGACATCACCTTCCGGGAACGAAAGGAGATAAATGCCACGGTAGTTCCGCCCCGTAACTGCAAGGGTTGCCCCGTCCGGAGACCACCTGGGAGCGATGAAATAGGTCTCTTCACCTGTCAGTTCCAAGGGAGGACCCTCCACTTCAACCGCGAGTGAACCAGAGAATAACCGGGAAAGCGACAGGAGAAGGATAGGAAATGTGAACTTCATAGGTGGTTCCACAAATTTACGTATAATGAAGACCATTCTCCACGCCAACCAGACACTGGGCAGTGAGGCAGAATATCTTTTATGCGAAAAGCAAAATAGGAAAAAAAGTCGGCCTTAAGATCGTCCCGCCAGTATTCGTGGAGGCGGAGACGCGGATCAGTCCCGACTCGTCGGGATTCAGCCGGAGTTCTTTTGCTACTTTTCTTGCGACCAAGAAAAGTAGCGAAGAACCAACGTTATCACCATAGCTCCCACCATCGGCGGTTAAGCTCATACTCCTTTTCCGAAAGATTGAACCATTTTTTCCTGTCCTTTTCTTACGCAAGAAAAGGACGAAAAGAACCGTCGCTGATGAAATATTCAGTTCGGCTTCAAGAGCGCTTGAGGGGGTCGTTTTAACTCTCCCCGCATTCTGCTGGGATCAAACAGAAAACAACCCTCACCCTCAAGCTCCTTTCAGCCATACATGACTGAATATTTCAAATGCGACAGGAAAACAAGAATACAGCAGGTTTCTTTCTCGGCCTGATTTCTCCGGGCGAAATAGAACCGGAGGCGGTTTCTGTTAAGAAAGAAACCTTGTCTGAGTCCCACCTCGGCTCGAAGGCTGAATATTTCATGTGCGACAAAGAATAGACAAAGAATAAGAGAAATGGCCTTAAAATCGTCCCGCCGGTTTTGGTGGAGGCGGAGTCACGGATCAGAATCCATGACTGTCTGAGACCCGCAGAATGCGGGACGAGTTTCATGAATTCCCGTGGCTCCAGCCGACAAGGGCGGGAGGATTTTTGAGCCAGAGTTCTTTTGCAGTACTTTTCTTGCGATCAAGAAAAGTACGATACAAGGGCACGCTCTAGCTAATCCCGTGACCAGAATATGAGGAGCAATAGACCGAAGTTGCGACAGCAGTGTTCACATTGGATAGTCACCACAACATTTTAAACGCATCGGAACATTGGAAAACATGAGACTGCTGCTTAAACTCCTATTCACCGTCCCTGAAGCCACCCGCGCAGAACGCGGAGTCCACAGTGACCGATCTAATTCAATATCATAGCACCAATCGAGAGTTGGATTCCACAGAAAAGTACCGGGAAGTGTCTTTCATGGAAGCCCTTTTCATGGGACTTGCGCCCGATGGGGGTCTGTTCATGCCAACACGGATTCCCTTTCTGAATATGGATGATCTCAACCGGCTCCGGGGAGAGCCTTACTGGAAAATCGCCCATAAGGCTATTTATCCATTTCTTCGAGGTGAGGTTGATGATCACCTCCTCAGGAAGATGATCGAAGAGATTTACAACTTCGAAGTCCCCTTAGAGCGCATCGATCATAATACCCTGCTGTTGAGACTGGATCGGGGACCCAGCGCATCATTCAAAGATTTCGCTGCCCGGTTTATGGCACGGATCATGTCTCACCTCAGGTCAAGTGGCCGGGAAATCACGGTACTCGTGGCCACGTCAGGAGATACAGGCAGCGCTATCGGTGAGGCGTTCCGGGGGCTTGAAGGTTTTACGGTCTATATCCTTTTTCCGGAACGTGAAGTGAGTCACGTTCAAGCAGTTCAGCTGGAATCAATAGGTAAGAATGTTAAGGCAATATCGATCGCAGGAAAATTCGATGATTGCCAGTCACTCGTGAAGATGGCTTTCGGTGATTCCGATCTGACGCCATTGAACCTCACATCCGCCAACTCAATCAATGTGGGCAGAGTCCTTCCACAAATTGCCTACTACGTCTACGCCTGCGTCAACGCGTCTTCGGATCTTCAGCCCGTCGTTTTCTCGATACCATCCGGAAATTTTGGAAACTCCCTCGGGTGCGAGTTCGCCAGAAGGATGGGACTTCCCATTGAGAGGATTATCATCGGTGTTAACGAAAACGACGAGTTTCCCAGATTTCTCGAATCCGGTAACTACGAAAAGATTGATCCCTCCCGGGTCTGTTTGTCCAACTCCATGAATGTGGGAAATCCCAGCAACCTGGCGCGATACTTCGACCTTTACGGAGGAATTCTCACGAAAGAAGGAAAAGTGGAGCGCCCACCCGACCTGGTAGAAATGAGAAAACACCTCTTTTCCACCTCTGTCAATGACGCCGAAACCGTTGCACTCATCAAACAGATGTATGAAGATAAGGGCATGTTAATAGAACCGCACGGCGCCGTCGGACTGGCCGCCCTGAATCGCTACAGGGAAACAAGAGAATCCAGCCTCGCCATCTGTGTTGAGACGGCTCATCCCGGCAAGTTTCCGGAAACTCTGGAGGATTTGCTGCAGATGGTCATCCAGCTTCCCGTTGCTTTGAAAAGGCTTGAGAAACGGGAGAGGGAGGTGGAACATCTGGATAATGATTTCCGACAATTGAAGACGTTTCTTATGGAGAAGGCATAACGTGGAATGGATAGAAATCTTTGCCCCCGCCACAATTGCAAACCTGGGACCCGGCTTCGACGTCCTCGGCATGGCCGTCAGAGGATGGGGAGACACAGTGGTCGCCAGAAAAATTGATTCAGGCATAGTCATCAGCCATATTGAGCCGGATCTGGACCTGACTTCCGATCCTGATGAAAACACGGCCGGTATCGCGGCTCGTGAAGTTCTGACATTACTCAAGGATCCGGGGGGACTCGAATTCCACATCAAAAAGGGTCTCCCTCTCGGTTCGGGACTCGGTTCAAGTGCCGCTTCCGCCGCGGCAGGGGCGTTTGCGGCGAACTTCCTGTATGGCAACACGCTTACAAAGGAGGAACTGATACTGCCTGCCACGAAAGCGGAAGAAAAGGTATCAGGATTTCATGCAGACAATACTGCCCCTTCCCTTCTGGGAGGGGCAGTACTCATCCGGTCCACCAGACCTCTGGACGTTTCACATATCGGGACCATTGAGAATCTCAAGATCATTCTGGTTACTCCGGACGTTGTCATCCTGACACGACATGCCAGGGAAATTCTTCCCCACGACGTACCTCTGGAGCTCTTCGTGAGAAACGCTGCCAACGCCGCCGCGGTGACCGCGGCATTCGCCAGAAATGATTACGAGCTTCTGGTACGGGGATTAAAGGATCTGGTTGTGGAACCGGTGAGATGCCAGCTCATACGGGGATTTGATGACGTGAAAGCAAAGGCCTTTGCGGCGGGGGCGGATGCCGTCTGTATATCCGGGTCAGGCCCCACCCTTTTTGCCGTAACCAATCAATCCGGGAAGAGACCTGAAAAGATTCGCCAAGCCATGGCGAGGGCATTCGGAAAAATCGATATTCGGTCGAAAAGTATTGTTACGGAGATGGATCTCGAAGGAACACGACTCATTTAGCCTGACCTGTCAGCCACAAAGGCTCTCCGCAGGATCCAGTGGAAAAGACACCAAGTATCTATATAGTAAAGGACTGTGTAAATGGAGACTCTCAAAACTTGTCCACCAAAGATCCCCACGGGTCGGGACCAGTAAGTTATTAATACCAAAAATTTTGTGCCTTTGTGTCTTCGCGGCAATCATTTCACGTTAAAACGAGAGGTTTACAGAATAGACAGAAATTCATTCCAATCCGCGACTCAGTCAACCCCTTTTCGCCAGATTATTTTAGGCCGTTTTGTTGTCTCTGTAAAGAAGAGGTGTGAAGAAGCAGAAAAGACGAGTGGATGATGAACGCCTGTATCAAGGAAAGAGATCGCGAAGAACTCGCCTGTAGGTACGGTAAGCCTCATCCAGAAAACAGACAAAAGTGATCTTTTCCATCCATGCGTGTTCGTCGAGAGACTTCACTGTTTCCGTCACGGCTATTTCTGCCGCCTCGTCCATGGGGAAGCGGTAGGCCCCGGTACTGATGGCTGGAAAGGCCATCGTCCTGACCCCGAATTCTTCCGAAAGCTTGAAACAGGATCGATAGCAGCTCGCCAGCAGATCCGGTTCACCCCGTTTGCCGCCATGCCAGATTGGACCCACCGTGTGGATGACCCATTTCGCAGGAAGGTTGTATCCTCTCGTAATCTTCGCCTCACCAGTTCGACACCCTCCTAAAGTCTTGCACTCTTCCAGAAGTTCAGGACCTGCTGCCCGGTGAATGGCACCGTCCACTCCCCCTCCGCCCAGCAGAGTCTGGTTTGCCGCATTAATGATAGCGTCGACTTCGACTTTCGTAATATCCCCCTGCATGACTTCAATTCTGTTAATCTTTTCACCCATCGTCCTATTCAAGCCTTACATTTACGGCACTGTCTCCCTTTACGTCAAACATGACGTCAAACTTCACGCGTTGCCCCCTCCGCAGTCCCCTGTTTCGGAGGTTCGCCCCCAATCCATTCACATGGACAAAGTAGTCCTCGTCGTCATTTCCTGTGATAAATCCATACCCCTTGTCGCGATCGTATTCTTTGACCGTTCCCCGTTTCATCCTGACACCTCCGTCAAACTTCGCCAGTCAAGAATCCCACAACGTCAGGCAGCAAGTCAAGCACCGGAACACCGCAGGTCTCCAGTTTTTCCCTATTATGATGTCCTGCTGGGATCAGTACACAATCTGCACCGATAGCCTCTGCCACTTCGTGATCGTGGACTGTATCTCCCACGAGAAGCACCTCATGAGCTCCGCAGTGCATCTCATTTATCCACCGCTTGCCGCTCTCAGTCTTGCCGTGGGCATAGTGGTTGTCCTGTCCAATCACCTTCAAGAAAAACTGACGCACGCCAAGATCTTGCGTAAGTTCGTCCAGGGTCTCCTGCTTGTATGCTGACAGAAGAGACTGGGTGATACCAAGTTCAGCCACCGCTGCCAGAGTTCTTTTCGCGTCAAGCCGCAGTCTCGCTTCATGTCTCCGCTTCTCGTACCCCACAATGAACTCGGTTCCAGAGACTTCGAAGGATTCCCTGGCAAAGTCAAATCCGAGCCGTCTGTAGTACTCCTTGACAGGAAAGTCGAACACTTCCCGATACTTCTCAGAGGTTAAAAGAGGCATCTCTCTGCGGCCCAGGACTGCATTCATGACTTCCACGCAAAGCCAGGCGTCGTCCAGAAGAGTTCCGTTCCAGTCCCAGATAATGTGCTGATACTTTTTAGCTGCCACGGATTACCCATTGAGTTTAATAATGTGTATTCACCCTTCACAGTCTAAATTCCAGGTAGTGGGCTAATTTGGATTTTGAAGATACTTCTTGACTCGGGAAAAGACAAGTGATACATTCTCACTTAGAAGGGGTGTTATTCCGGGGGTTTGAATCAACAGCTCCTAATTCTTTAAAAAACAAGAAAACTCCATTGACACAGCTTGTTGCGGCAATATGTGATGACGGGCAAAAGGTCATTACTGTATCTGATCGTATGGTTAGCTCGGGTGACATGACCTTAACATTTGAACACTCAGATCGCAAGGCACAAGCAATTACAAGTCATTCTGCCATACTTATTGCTGGAACAATGCATGAGCCAGATTTAATACGCGACCTCAGACTAAAAGCAAAAGGGAAAGACCGAATACGAGATATTGCAGATACTTGTGTAGGTCTATACCAAGAATTAAGAGTAAATCACATCCAGGACGAAATACTGCGACGTAATGGACTGTCTTCCTTTGAGGAGTACCAAAGAAAACAGAAGATTCTACACGATTCTATGATACTTGAGATAAATGATGCTGTAAAGAAATACGATCTGGGACTTACTCTGATGCTTGTCGGTGTTGATAACGAAGCTCACATTTTACATATTGGAAATCCCGGAGCGTGGCGGAGTTTCGACAATTTAGGCTATTGCACAGTAGGAATGGGAGAGAGGCACGCTGACAATGTTTTCGCTTGGTACAGATATTCTCGCAACATGCCATTAAGACAAGCTTTACATATTGCGTTTGAGGCAAAAAAGAAAGCAGAAGTAGCGGGTGGGGTTGGACAAGCGAGTGACATCATGATTATTGCCAAACAAGGCCTGAGAATAGTTAAAGAGGGAACAGTTAAACAACTGGAGGATATATATAATAGCTATGAAGCGAAAGACCCAAGAAGAGAACTCCGTGAGCGAATTACAGGACTTAAAGTACAATACGAATAATTGGGATCATCATCCTCTTAAGTGGAAACTGCTTCGGAACAAGTATAGACTGCTACAAGAAGCTCTTAGAATTCGTCAACTGAAGGAAGACTCTGAACTCACCACAGAAGAAAGTTCTTGATATATTATAATGTATCACTTAAATTACGTTCATGAGTAAGACAAGAATCTTAAATGAAGCTGACGAGGATACGTTTTTCTCGGTGTCTGAAGCATCAAGCTTTCTTAGTGTGAAAGAAAGTGCAATTCGCAACTATCTTTATGAGAGAAAGCTAACCACATACAAATTCAAAGGGCTCACACTTTTGAGTAAAAGAGAAATAGAAGGGTGGAAAGGCCGAAAGAGGCAATAGCCTCTTTTTTTAGCCATTAAAGTGATAAAGTATCATGTATCACGTGGCATCGTTGAAATGAGACTTAGAAGCCCACCTTAAAACAACTCCGTCGATAGCGTTAACTACCGACGGAGCATTAACCTCACACGGAGACGGCCCGCGTGAGATCGAAAGAGAATTTAGGGCTCTCTGTGTGGCAAATCAAGGGGAGCCCAAATGAACTGTCTAAAAGATGAAAAGAAACTTGCTGTGTTAGCTGGTCTTGTTGAAGGGAATAGCGTGTTAAGCGTAAGTCGAATGACAGGTGTTCACAAGACAACAATCCTTAGTTTTCTTGGGCGAATTGGTAAGGGTTGTGAACAATTACTGGACGAGCGAATGACAAATCTTGAATGTCAGTCACTTCAGGTAGATGAAATTTGGTGTTTTGTGGGAAAGAAACAATCCCACTTAACCAAAGAAGAGAAACGAAATCGTAGAGACCTGGGAGATCAATACGTCTTTGTGGCGTTGGATGCTGAAACAAAGCTTGTTCCTCTATTTGAGATAGGCAAACGTGACAAGGAAACAACACTTAGATTCATGTTCAACCTTGAAAAGCGTTTGACTAATCATGTCCAATTAACAACTGACGCTTTCACCCCTTACCCTGAGGCTATAGATGAAGCGTTTGGGCGCGATATAGACTATGCTCAATTACATAAAAGCTTCGCAGGAAACGGGGAGAGACGCTACAGTCCACCAAGCATAGTGGCTGTCTTCCATCTTGTTATGCAGGGGAATCCTCAGCGAAAGTATATTTCAACCTCTCATGTGGAGAGGCAGAATCTTACAATGAGGATGCAAATGAGAAGATTTACGCGACTGACAAACGGATTCAGCAAGAAATTGGATAATCTAAAATATGCTGTCGCACTTCACTTTGCTTACTACAACTTCTGTCGCATACATAAGACTTTGAGATGTACTCCAGCCATGAGTGCTGGCGTTACGCGAAGACTGTGGGTCTTAGAGGATTTGCTTGCGTGGGAGGAGCAGTATTAAACTTGGCAGAAAGAGTCAAAGAACATGTGAATCGAGAAAAACTACCTTAACTTTTGTTAGACAAAAAGGAGTTCAAAAATGGATATACAACAAAATGCCCCCCTTGTCTATGTTTCGTTTTCAGCAGAAATCTCGCCAGCTACTACAGAAAGCTTAATAAATGTAATGTCAAGATTAGCAAATTTGGAAGTTAGAGAGGTCTATCTTTTACTTTCTACTCCTGGCGGGTCAGTTATGAATGGCATGAACTTATATAATGTTCTAGAGGGGATGCCCTTTGAACTCAGCATTCATAATGTGGGTAATGTTGATTCTATTGGAAACGCAATATTCTTAGCTGGTCAAAAACGCTATGCGACACCGAATGCAACATTTATATTTCATGGTGTTGGGTTTAATTCTCCAGAAAACCAGAGATTAGAAGAAAAATACTTCAGAGAAAAATTGGGCGGTCTTTTAAGCGATCAAAAACGAATCGGTGACATCATCACTGGTCATACTGATATTACTAAGCAAGAGATCGAAGAACTCTTCAGGGAAACCCAAACTAAGGACGCTACCTTTGCCCTCGACAAAGGACTCATTCATGAAATCCGAAGTGTCGAAATAGTTCCGGGCACTCCCATAGTCCCCTTGGTATTCAAACGCTAATGCGTCTAACTGAAATTCAGGTATTCCTTCCTTCATGGTTCCTCCCCTAGTTATATAATATACACTAATTCATACAATTTATGAATTTGTTCCCAAGTTTTTTGTATTTCGCAATTTTCCCGTCTATAAACCTAATTAGCCCACTACCAAATTCCAGACAAAATGGTCAACCATTCTGTAAAAGGGAAGCAAACATGAATGAGAAGGTGTGGCTAAGTGTCGGTTTCTTGATCCTTGCAACACTGGTGTTTGCCCAATCCGACTCATCAAACGCCGAAGAAGAAAAATGGGACGTCACTGTCGCCCACGGTACCACGTCTGAACTGGAGTTCACGACGGATGAAGGAACCTGGATAAGTTGTGACGTTTCACCCGATGGGAAGGAGATTGTCTTCGACCTTCTGGGTGATATCTATGTCATTCCCCTAACGGGCGGAGTGGCAAAGGCTCTCACCTCAGGGCCCGCGTGGGATGTTCAGCCCGCCTTCAGTCCCCATGGCGACAAAATCGCATTCACATCTGATCGAGGAGGAGGAGACAACATATGGAGCATGAACCGGGATGGTTCCGATCCCAAGGAGGTTACGAAAGAAGATTTCCGTCTTTTGAACAATCCCGTCTTCATGCCAGACGGTCGATACATTGTAGCGCGAAAACATTTTGTAAAAACCCGCTCCCTTGGCGCTGGTGAAATGTGGATGTACCATATTTCCGGAGGTGATGGGGTACAGCTGACTGAAAAAAGGGATTGGCAGCACGATGCCGGCGAGCCGGATGTGAGTCCTGACGGACGCTTTCTCTATTTTTCACAGGATGCGAGTCCCGGAGAGAGGTTTGAATACAACCGGAATCCCTATGAAGGGATCTACGCCATCGAAAGGGTAGATTTGATCACGGGTGAACGAAAGCAAATCGTGGGCGGTCCCGGCGGTGCAGCGACGCCCCAGATTTCGCCTGACGGCAAAACGGTTGCATTTGTGCGGCGCGTCGGTTTGAAGACCGTCCTTTTTGTCAAAGATCTTACCACCGGGAATGAAAGAAAGGTCTTTGACAAACTTAACAGAGATGCCCAGGAAACGTGGGCGATCTTTGGCGTCCATCCAGGTTACAGCTGGACGCCTGATGGCCGACACATCGTCATTTCTGCGAAAGGACGTTTGTGGAAGGTGGAAGTGGAGACGGGGAGTGCTCAACAGATTCCGTTCACCGTGAATGTGAAGCAGACGATAACCGAAGCGATTCGATTCCCAGTCAGCGTGGGTGATCCGGATTTCCAGGTCCGCGTTATTAGGCATCTCAGAGTAAGTCCCGATGGGGAAAAAGTGGTGTTTCAGGCCCTGGGTCGACTCTACGTGGCAAATAAGGATGGGTCAGACCGGAAGTTGTTAACGTCGTCTGAGGATATCTTTGAATTTCAACCGGCTTGGTCCCCCAGCGGAAAAGAGGTGGCTTTTACAACATGGAAAGATGGGGGCGCGGGCGGCATTTCCGTTGTTAGTAGCAAAGGGGGGAAAGCAGCCAAACTTGATATTTCTCCCGGCCACTATTTTGATCCCTCTTGGTCTCCGGATGGCAAGTTCCTGGTCTACAGACGGGGTACCGGAAACTGGCTTCGGGGGTTTGAGAATACCATGAAACCCGGAATTCACATGGTCCCCAGAAGCGGGAGAAGGGCACGGTTTGTAACGGACGAGGGGACCCATCCCCGGTTCAGCAGAGATGGAAAGCGTATCACGCTGCACGCTCGTGAAGGAGAGGATCAGGCCCTCGTCAGTGTGGATCTGAATGGCAAGGACCGCAGAGTGCTGGCCGCATCGCAACATGCCCACTCCTGGGCCGTCTCACCCGATGAAGAATGGATCGCATTCATTGAGCGGTTCCACATCTATGTCGCCCAGTTTCCTCATACCGGAAAACAGATCAAGCTGTCTCCCAAAACAACCTCGCTACCCATCGCGAAAGTGACGCGGGATTCGGGATTCGGTGTACACTGGTCAAATGACAGTAAGTCCGTTTACTGGACACTTGGGGCTGAACTGTTTTCACGCCCACTCAGAGAAATGTTTACTTTTGTTGAGGGGGCACCGGACTCCCTTCCTGAACCCGATTCCGCTGGCATCCAGCTTGGATGGAAGGAAAAGGGTGACATTCCCGACGGGAGAATAGCCTTGATGGGCGCCCGGATCATCACCATGGGAGAACCCGGAATCATCGAGAACGGAATCATAGTGATTGAAGGGAACCGTATTGAAAAGATCGGCTCCGCTTCGGAGATAAAGGTGCCCCGATTCACAAAAAAGATTGATGTTTCGGGAAAGACAGTCATCCCGGGTTTCGTGGATGTCCATTCTCACATGAGCCTCAACTGGGATGGCCTGTCGAGCCAGCAGAACTGGCATTATCTGGCGAACCTCGCTTTTGGCGTTACCACCACTCACGATCCGTCCAACGATACGGAAATCGTCTTCGCCAACTCTGAGTTGCAGAAGGCGGGAGAAATCCTGGCCCCACGGGTTTATTCCACGGGAATGATTCTCTATGGAGCGGAAACTGGATTTACGGCGGAAGTAAATTCACTTGAGGACGCAAAATCCCATCTCAGAAGGCTGCGAGCGTTTGGTGCGTTCAGCGCGAAGTCCTACAATCAACCCCGGCGGGCTCAACGTCAGCAGGTTCTGAAAGCGGCGCGTGAAATCGGAATGATGGTTCTACCCGAGGGAGGTTCCACATTTCAACACAATATGAACATGATTGTGGATGGTCACACAGGCATCGAACACTCTATCCCAGTTTCGCCTCTGTACAAGGACGTGTTGACACTCTATGGCACGAGCGGCGTAGGATACACTCCCACCCTTATTGTGAGTTACGGGGGACTCTGGGGAGAGAACTACTGGTACCAGCACCAAAAGGTTTTCGAACATGAACGCCTTCTGACCTACATGCCAGAGGAATTGCTTGACGAGGTGGGTCGGCGCAGAATGATGGTGGAGGATAACGACTATAATTACATCGAGAATGCCAAAGCAGCCAAAGCACTCGCAGACTACGGCGTAAGAGTCAATAACGGCGCCCATGGTCAGCTCGTGGGACTGGGGGTCCACTGGGAAATGTGGATGCTGGCTCAGGGCGGAATGACGCCTCTTGAAGCCTTGAGAGCATCCACGTTGAACGGAGCGGCCTACATCGGATTGGACCTGGACCTGGGAAGCTTGGAGGAAGGGAAACTGGCAGACCTGGTGGTCCTCGGGAAGAATCCCCTGGAGAATATCAGGAATTCTGATTCTGTTGAAATGGTCATGCTCAATGGCCGGCTGTTCAATGCCTCTACCATGAACGAAATTGCGCCGGAAACCCGGCAGCGGAGAGCGTTCTGGTGGGAATTACGAGAATAGCGGGAAAAGGTTTCGCACCAGAAAGAATATATTTGCCGGTCGTTCAGCAAGGCGTCGCATGTACCATGGAAACCAGGCGGACCCGTAACTTATGAGCACGCGAACTCCGTATCCTTGCCGGACTAACCGAGCCTGCTCCTCACTCTTGATCCCGTATAACATCTGAAATTCCAGAAGTTCTCCTGGAATTCCCCTGAAACTTGCCTCCTCACAAATGCGCCGAATCAGCTTGAGGTCGTGGGTTGCAAACGCGGCTCCTAAGCCGCCCTCCCGAACCCCCTGAAGCATTGACGTGGCGAGAACCAGGAAGTTTTCATCCACTTCTTTCTTGCGAGGATAGGCGACATCTGGCGGCTCGGCATAGGCACCCTTGACCAGACGAATAGCCGACTCCAAGGAGCGGAGGCTCCCAAAATCGTTTGACGTGCGAAAGAGATAAGACTGAAGACAGACTCCAACGCTGGAATAATGCGACTTCACGCGTCGATGCATGGTTAGAGTTGCATCCACGTAGCAACTCTCTTCCATATCTATCCAGACAAAATTGTCCAGATCGGCGGCTTGCTCCACCAGAGACATGAGATTGGATAAACAGAACTCCCTGTCGAAAACGAGTCCTAGCTGAGTGAGCTTGACCGAAATATGGCAATCGAGATGATGCTTGCTGATCCTGTCCAGAACTTCATGGTAGTGATCCGTCACCCTCCTGGCCTCAGTCAGCTCGCTGACGTCTTCTCCCAAGTATGTGAGTACTGTTGAAATATTGCTTTCTCGGAGTACGGCTGCCTCTTTCAAGGCGTCGGCGAGTTTCTCTCCCGGCATAAAACGAGTGACAGCTCTGCGAACAGAAGGATATCGAGGAAATGTGTGGGCAATGGTCGGATTCTCAGATGCCCGGAGGAGCAGACTCCTCATCAACCCCATCGATTCCCACACACCTACTGCATATTCTGAAGTCGAGCCTCGGAAAAACGTCGGGCGAGATCGATGAAATCACCCACGGTCAGCATTTCCGGTCTCATGGAAAGATCCAGGTCAACATCCCCTTTTAAATCAGATAAGATTTCTCGTAACGAATTCTTGAGCATTTTGCGTCTTTGCGAAAATGCCTTTCTGACGGTTTCTTCGAGTACACTGGCGGTGTGATCATCGAGGTCAAATCGTTTATGACTCTTCAAGGCAACAACTGCGGATCGTACCCTGGGTTTCGGAATGAATACTTCAGGGGGGACGTTGAGGACCTGACGAACGTTCATGTAGGCCTGGACCATCACGGTGAGACGACCGTACACCTTCCCACCGGGAGTAGCGGTTAACCGGTCGGCCACCTCCTTCTGGACCATCAGGTGGATGTCCCACCATCGCGACGGTTCTTCGAGAAGTCTGAAGATGACCGGCGACGTAATGTTATAAGGAATGTTTCCCACTACTCGTAATCTATCTCCGGTCAATGACAGTGAGGAGAGATCAATCTCAAGGAAATCGCGATTCAAGAATGTACACCGCGCGAAGGCTGGGTTAGACTCGAGGGTGTCGAACAAGTTTCCATCGATTTCCACTCCTATCAGCTCTTTTACTTTTGGCACCAGGAGCTGAGTCAAAGCGCCTTCTCCCGGACCGATCTCAATAATGGAATCGCCCGGTTCGGGATCGATGATCCGCACAAGTTTCAAGAGGAGATTTCTGTCGGAGAGGAAATGCTGACCCCACCGTTTCCGCGAATAAGGGTTCACCCGGGCAAGTCAAAGAAACGTGAAGCCGTCTCTCGTGTCGCATGGGCAACCGTTTCCAGTGACTCCCCCTTG
Organism: Candidatus Neomarinimicrobiota bacterium; assembly: GCA_036476315.1. Lineage (NCBI taxonomy): Bacteria > Pseudomonadati > Fidelibacterota > Fidelibacterota bacterium. Next base: position 22,190 of record JAZGBI010000074.1, read on the forward strand.
ATTTCTGCGATTCTCGACGCCACATACGGAACATGAGCGGGTTCGTTACGCCTTCGTCTCACTGGAACAGGTGATAGAAAGGGTGAGTCTGTTTCAATCATCATCGATTCCAGAGGGACTCCTCTCACGACGGATTCAATTGTTTCATTGCCGTATGTGATGATTCCGGTGAAGGAAATCTTGAAGCCAAGTACGAGAGATTTTTCCGCCATCTCGAAGGTACCTGTGAAACAGTGCATCACCCCTTTTCTCTGCCCAACCGATTCTATGGTCCTGAGCAGTGCTTCGTCTGCATCTCGATTGTGGACAATCACCGGCAGATCCAGTTCATCGGCCAGTTCCAACTGGCCTCGGAAGATCTCCACCTGGATCTCAGGGGGAGATAGATTCCGATAGAAATCGAGGCCGGTTTCTCCGATACCCACGACGCCATCGTGAGCGGCAAGATCGCGAATCTCATCCAGGTAGGCTCCGGGAGCCTCTTTGGCGTCATGGGGATGAATTCCCACGGTGGCAAATATGCCCGGGTACCGCTCGGAAAAGGTTATCGATTTCCTGGATGTTTCCAGATCCGTCCCCACGCACACAATTTTTTCCACCCCGGCTTTCTCAGCCCTTTCCATGACAGCGTCGAGCTCTTTTTCAAGTCCACCGTGGTAAAGATGCGCGTGAGTGTCGGTATACAATTGACTATTTTCTATTGACTATTTTTTATTGAAGACCGAAGTAGCGAAACCTGTAATAAATTATTCTCAATATTCAATTGTCAATGTTCGACATCTCTCCATTTCTCCTCCAAAGGAGTTCCTACGGAACAATTCTCTATCGTCAATATTCAATTGTCCATAGTCCATCGTCAATTGTCAATTACGAAATCCTGGCTCCTGATCCTATGTCGGGATCGTCCACGGTTAGCAGAATAATGGAATTTTCACCGCTCGCCGCAAGAAGCATCCCCTTCGACTCCTCGCCCCGGATTACCGCGGATTTGAGGTTTGTAAGTACAACGATCATCTTTCCCACCAACTTTTCCGGGGAATAATGTTCCGCGATACCCGCCACGATCTGGCGTTCGTCCTCACCGATCCTGATTTGAAGTTTGACGAGTTTGTCTGTTCCACTCACCGCTTCAGCCGCCACAACTTCAGCCGTTCTCAGATCGAGCTTCGCGAAGTCTTCAATAGCAATCTCCTCTCGTGTCATCCCTTCCTCCTCTATCTTCACTGATTTCTTCTCTAATTCTATTCTTGGGAATGGGACCTCGAATGATCCCAAAGGTGCCCCACGTTCCAACTTTCCCCATTCATGATCCATGAAGTCCGGCTCGCTCACCCCTATCATCTCAAGCATCTTCTCCGTTCTCGCTGGCATGATCGGGTGGAGCTGCTGAAGTACGATCCTCAACGACTCCGCGGCGAAATAGAGCACCGTCCCGGCTCTCTCTTTGTCTGATCTCACAAGCTTCCACGGTTCCCTTCTTTCCATGTAGCGGTTGATCACCCGGACGAATTGAAGAACCTCCTCCACTGCCGCGCTGATCCGCATCCTTTCAACCTGATCATGGGCCACTGACGCCACCCGTTCCCCATGACGACGCAACGTGACTTCCTCCTCACCCAGATCTCCCGAAGGGGGAATTTCCCCAGCGAAGTGACTCCTTATGAGTGCACAGATGCGACCCACAAGATTCCCAAGATCGTTCGCCAGATCGCTATTATACCGCCGAACGAAGGCCTCAAGTGAGAAATTGGCGTCCTGACCCAACACCATGTCACGCATCAGAAAATACCTCACCGGATCCACACCGAACTCTTCTATGAGATCCAGCGGTCGAACAACATTTCCCATGGACTTGGACATCTTGAAATCCTCGCTGAGCCACCATCCATGAGCGAAGATTGTCTCCGGCTGAGCAATATCAGCCGCGAATAACATGGTGGGCCAGTAGACGGCATGGGTGGTCAGGATGTCCTTGCCAATGAGATGATAGTTTGCTGGCCACCACTTCCTGAACAGTGAATCGTTTTCCGTTACACCGATGGCACTGACGTAGTTTATCAGGGCGTCAAACCAGACATAAGTGACGTAGTCGCTGTCAAAAGGGAGTTCAATTCCCCACGAAAGGCGTGATTTCGGACGCGAAATGCAGAGGTCGCCCAAAGGTTGCTTTAGAAAGCCCAGGACCTCATTTCGACGGAAGTCGGGTAGGATGAACTGGGGGTGGTCGCCGATATGGTCAATCAGGCGTTGTCGGTAATTGCTCATCTTGAAGAAATAGTTTTCTTCTGAGATGACCTTCAGCTCAGTCCGGTGGATCGGACATTCTGCAGGGACGTCCGATGACGGCCCCTGCAGCTCCTTCTCCGTGTAGAAACGCTCACATTCGATACAGTAGTATCCACTGTACTCATCAAAATAGATGTCTCCCTTATCGTAGATGGTTTGCAGGATCTGCTTGACCACTTTTTCGTGTTCCGGGTCCGTGGTACGGATGAAGTGAGTGTAGTTAATATTGAGCTTTTCCCACAAATCCTTGAACCGGACCACCGTTTCATCGCAATGCTGCTTTGGTTCCATACCCCGATCCCGGGCAGCTCTGAACACTTTCTGCCCATGCTCATCGGTCCCCGTGAGGAAAAAAACGTCATCGCCCCTCTCTTTGTAATACCGTGCCAGAACATCTGCGAGGACGGTCGTATAGGCATGACCGATATGGGGCTCATCATTCACATAGTAGATTGGAGTTGTCACGAAAAACTTGCCCATACTATTCCACCCCGCCTCCCTTGAGATTCAGTTCAATGTCAAGCAGCAGATTGGTAAGGACCAGATTTATGTTGCGGTTTCTGGAAAGGGAGTGGGTGCAGGTTTCAACCGATGAAATGATTTCCGGGAAATTCGCATCCGGGTATTTCTTCGCAAACTCCCGTATCCGTGCCTCACGTCTTCCCAGGATCAATTCAGCATCTCCATCTCCCTTTTGAAGGTACATGGCATCGCGGAACCAGTAGCTCAGAAGCTGCAAATGAAAGGAGAACTCGCCGGCATCCGTCCTGTAGACCGAGATTCCATGATGCAGAAAACTCCGCCAGCCTGATCCTGAACCGGACGTGGTCCAGTCTATCAAAGAGTCCAGAAGAGCGTCCAATTCTTCCAGCTTTTCCCTGGCGAGACTCCGGGCCGTCCTCACGTTACCCTGTGAAAAATGAGCGATGAGAAGAGCTTCTGATTCCTCCTTTCCCATGGTTTCTGTCAGAAGATGAACGATATCTTTTTCGGGAACAGGTGGGAAGTAGATGCCCTGACACCGGGAACGGATGGTTTCAGACAGCCTTTCCGGATACTCTGTGGTAAGAACAAATGTTGTATCCGCCGGTGGTTCTTCCAGAATCTTGAGCAGCGCATTGCCCGATTCAGCCTGTTGAGTCATCAGTTTGTGAGCATCAAACAGAATAATCATCTTCCGCCCGGATTCAATCGATTTGAGGTAGATTTTTTTCCGGATGTATCGAATTGAAACCAGGAGGATTGTGTTCGCCCGCGGCAGGTCGATCTTGCAGTATGGATCCGAGCCCTTCTTTGCTGTGAGTTTCTGGAGCGTGGCCAGCGTTTTGTCGGATAGCGCCCTGGCAGGCGGGTCGTCCTTTTTGATGTCCCTGTCACGGGGCAGGGGTACCACCAGTGTAAGATTCGGATGTTGCAGAGCACCGAATTTTGTGCAGGAGGGACACTCACCACACGGATCCTTTCCCGGATTTCTGCAATTCAGAAGGGCTGCAAATTTCAGGGCAAATCCCTCCTTTCCTGTGCCTGCCGGCCCCTGGAACAGATAGGCACTGGAGATACGGCCATTCCGAAATGCCGCCGTGAGGCGATCCCATACGGCCTGCTGGTCAACCAGTGACCGGAAATTCCCTTTGTCCGGCATGTCAGCTAGGACTTCCTCAGCCATTGTTCAGGATCCAGTTTCTTCCGATTGCCCCAGATTTCGAAATGAAGCTTTGCACCATCAAAGGACCCGGAATCCCCCACATGGGCAATTACGTCACGGGCTTTTATATAATCGTTCTCCCCCACTTCCACGTCCGTGACATGAGTATATACCGTGTAAAAGCCGTCTCCATGATCGATGATAACGGTGTTTCCGTAACCCCGGATGTAAGTAACCGTGGTGACAATGCCATCGTATACGGCCCGAACCTGTCTGCCAGCAGGGCCCTTAATATCGATTCCAGTGTTTTCCGTCACGGTTTTCAATGTCGGGTTTCGGTGGCTCCCGAAGTGCGATACGATCTTCCCTTTCACGGGCCATGGCAGTTTCCCTTTCAGCAAGGAGAAGTCGACTCTCCCAACGAGCTGTTCTTCGCGCCTCATCCGTTCGAGCTCAGCCAGGCGTGCCTCCTTCTCCTTATCGCGCTCGAGTTCGGTGATGATCGACTCTAATTCCCGGGCTGCTTTCTGCCTCTCATTGATAGCATTGGAAAACTCCTGGCGGTTCCTTTTCAATTGTGCCAACTCACGGTTTCTCATTCTTCTTCTATTCTCCAGCCACTTCTTGCGAACCGATTTTTCCCGGTCGATTTTCTCCATATCCGTAAGCTCTCTATTAAGAGAGGCCCTTTTGCCGGAAATATCCTGAAGCGTTTCTCTTATCTCACGGCCCAGGGTTTTATCGTAATCGGAAATGATCTTCAAGTATTTCGACCGGTAGATGGCCTGACGCCACGAGTCGGAATCCAGGAGAATCTCAATGTCCGACAAACGACCTTTCTTGTAGACATTGGTCACTCGCCGGGCGTACCGCTTCTTGAGATCCCCATACTGGCGCTGTTTCTCCTCAATCTCGGATTCCATCTGAACAACAGTCTCCCGCTTCGACTTTTCCTCCTTTTTCAGGCGGTAAAGCAAATTCCTCACCAGAGAGATCTCTTCGTCGATTTCTTCTAACTTGTCGAGAGTGCTCTTCTCTCTGGCCGATGTCTCCCTGATGCGCCTCTGGAAGTCACGAATTTCGTTCCTTATCAGATCCAATTCCCGGGAATGAAATTGGATATCTTCGTCGATGTCCTCGATCTGGGGAGTCAATACGGGGGGAACTGCCAGCAACAGGAAAAGGATGAGTTTCGCGTTTGAATCCACAGCGGGAAAATAGATTGTCCCTCAGTGATTATCAATTCTTTTCCCACGAAGCCTCGCCTGTTCAGAGAACCACAGAGACCACAGAGTAAATAAACTTGACACCAGAGACCTTTTTGTGGTTATGCTTCCGGTTGTGTTCTTGCAGTCTGTCCTGCGAACATTTCTATCTCAAAGGTTATGTTCATTGTACTACTCTGTCTCCTCCCCGCCTGCTCCCTCCTGGTAGGGAGGGCGGGCAGGTGTGGTTTTGATGTGGCCCTTCTGTTGTTTTTAAGCTATTAGTGAAAGCTGTGCCTGTCCCGCCAGCCTGCTCCACGTTCGCGGTGGCTGGCAGGCAGTAAGCGGGGTAATCTGTGGTTTCACCGTCAGTTACTACGCCAAACCTCTTGACAAATGAAGGAACCGTGACTATTTTGGATCTCCGGTTATCACATAGGAGGGAAACGTGAAGAGCGCAGTTTGGGAAAATATCTTCCGGGGCAGATCCGGGAAAGAGAGCAGAGAAGTCCTGGCCATGAAACACGTGCCTATTTTCGAAAATCTCGAGGCAAAAGAACTCCTTGAAATTGAAAAACTCGTCCACCTGAGAGCATACAAGCCTGACGAATACGTGTTCCGGAAGAACGCTCCCGGCGAAGGACTATACATCATTCTCCAGGGCAAGATCGATATCCTTGTTGAGAGTGAAAACGGAGAAGAGAACCTCATGGCCTCCCTGAAAGAAGGCGACTTCTTCGGAGATCTGTCACTGCTTGACAGGGAACCTCGCTCCGCGAGTGCCATTTCAAGAGATCACTCCGAACTCCTGGGTTTCTTCCGCCCGGACCTGACGGACATATTGAAGCGAAAACCGGACCTGGGAGCCAAAATCCTGTTCAACGTTGCGAGAATCATCGGTGAGAGACTGAGAAAAACAAACGAACTCCTCGAAGAAGCGCAGTCCAAAGTTTAATCGTGAAGACCTCAGCCAAGGACCCCATCTTGCGGTTCTACCACCTTCTTCTCATTCTGCTCGCCCTGGGATTTCTCTATATTATCTGGCCTTACATATCCGGAATCGTTTTTCTGCTGGTTTTTGCGTTCCTCTTCACGACTATCCTGCTTCCCATCGTTGATTGGCTTGAAGGAAGAATGAAAAGCCGTGCCCTGGCTGTTATGTCCACGGTTGTGACACTTCTCGCAGTGATTTCCCTTTTCCTCTTCAGTTTCATTGTCCAACTCTCACAGGAAGCACGAACCATCGCTCTAGATCTTGATCAGGAACAACTCGTTCAAGGACTTCAACAGCTCAGGGAGGCCGTGGTGGACGCATCACCCACCTTTGTCCAGGGCTTTATTCAGGAATACATGGGAGGAGGAACAGACGGAGGCTTTGGGGCGGCAGAAATCAGCCGCTACGTCAATACCGTGATTGAAAAGCTCTCCCAACTGACTGGAGCAATCGGTTCGTTCCTCTTCTTTGCCATTATGCTTCTCCTTTTTACCATCATCATTCTATATGAATACCACAACTTCAAGCGAACCCTCGTGAAGTTTATCCCCAACAAATATCTGGAACTGGGAATCCGGCTCGTTCGAAATATTGAAAAACAGGTCAGCAGCTACCTCCACGGCCAACTTCTTGCCGCGTCAAGTGTGGCCGCCATGTCTGTCATCGGACTGTTTCTTCTCAATCTGCTGGTGGATGCGAATCTTTCGCTCATCGTATTCATAGGCGTCATCGCCGGTCTCGCGAATTTGATTCCACTCGTTGGGCCCTTTGTTGGGATGGTTCCCGCCGTTCTCATTGCCATCATGAACCATCTGGGAACGGACGGCGGACCAGCAGGGCACCTCCTCGTAGTCATCATCTCCATCGTCGTCATGTTTTTCATCGTTCAACAGATTGATAACAATCTTGTTACACCGAAACTTGTGGGTCAAAGTGTGGGTATGCACCCCATTGTGGTCATCATGGCCCTACTCATAGGAGCGAACCTCATGGGACCATTGGGTATGCTTGTGGCCGTACCGGCGGCGGGAACCATCAAGGTAATCACCAGCGAGATCATGTGGGCGGTGAGGAACGCCCATCTTCTCTAGCCCTACTCCTCCTCTATCCTGTAGAGAACGTAGTCTTCAAAATAGTAGAATCTCTTTTTCTCTTCCGGCACGTGGTAAATCCACATTTGATGATTGTGTTGTCTGTCATCGACCCGCTCGACTACCTCATAGGGATCTCCCAGGATCGCCTGCACCTCGGCAACGAGCATGCCCCGTTGCACTCTGGGAGCATGACCTCTGGCCCTCTCCTCTCTGGCTTCATCCATCTGCTCCTGAAGAGTATACCTCAAGAGGATCTCATCGAGATGGGAAAGTTGACCTTCCAGCCGCTCGATGATTCTATCCATCGAAGGATCAGAGGTGCCGAGGATTTCACGGACTGTGTAGAGAGATTGAAGAGCCAATCTCAACGACCCCTCATCTGAGGCCTTGTTGACGTCTTCAAGCATTTTGGCTGCCACTTCGAGTTCGGCTTCCCGTATATCCTCTCGCAAAGAGGGAGCCAGCTCAAAACCACGGGAGAACTTCCTGAGTGCCATGGGGTAAAATCCCCGCAGTGCAAGATCTTTGCCCTGCCTGAAAAGGATTCTCCCTTCGAGAAGTCGCAACGATTCCCGTGACCGGTCGGAAACTGACGCGGCCCTGCGGGCTAATCGCAAGGCATCTTCATCCTTCCGGCTATCGAATAACGTGTTTGCCGCCTCCAGGTAATAATCGGCGACTCCCTCTATCTCCACGCGAATCTTCCTCTTCAATGCAGCATCCGAAGTAAGGCTCGCCTTAACAAATTTCTCCAGAGCTCTGTCCATCTTCTCCTTCCCGGCGAGCTGAATACCTTCAGCGTAGAGCTGCTCTGGAATCCTTCTTTCGCAGAGCTGAACAAGACTCCGGGCCCTCTTAATACGGGTATGATCTGGATACTTGTTCACGAAACTTAACAGCTTGCGCCGGGCTGACACGTAGTCTCCTTTCAGGAAATCCTTCTTACCTTCGTCTCCAACAGTGGTACGCCCACCGTAAAAGGCTCCAAATGTGAAATAGAGACCGATAGTTGGCAAATGAAAACCGGAGATTTTCGTTTCATATTCAGGATCAGGAACGGTGGTCACTTTGTGATAGATGTGCCGTAATTCCAGTCCCCATGCATACCGGGCCTCCGTCTCAGATTCGAGAACATACTTAAGCCCCAGTGAGACAGTGGCACTCCTTCCCGTGCCAAAAGGTTTTCTGTCTATATTGTCATCGCGATAGAACCGCGTACGGTTCAGACCGTATGAATACTTCAGATGAAGGAACCACTTGGGTTTCCACTGCATAATGAGCGATGTGACCAGATTGCCTTCCATCACTGTTGGAGAGAATTTCTTTTCCTGATCCCACGATGACGGAACCTCCGGGGGACCTGAAATCGCGAGCAGCTCAATATCGGGAATACCGTAGATGGATGAATAGCGGAACCCGAGACCCGTCAGGACATCAAGATAACTTTTCTTCAACAGAAGATGTGAGAGGTTGGTCTGGAAAGCATCCACTTCCAAGAATGACCCCATTCGCCCGGACAGATCTATCTTTTCAATAATTTCTGCGGTACCCGGTTCGTAAGTGATCAAGCTCGAATTGAATTCCACGGGATTGAATCCCTTCCGGCCGTAGAATCCAATTCCGTATCGTCCTTCAACCGGCATCGTGACGATGGGCTGCTTGAACTCCAGAGGCCGGAAAACTGCCTCAAACAACCGGCTGTCCCCCCGCTTTATGGATGCAAAGTGTTGGCCGGGAGACAGGAAACTAAACCAGGATTTCCTGTCCTTCTGAGGGTCGTAAACGCCTGCGTGGGATTCTCCCACCGTGCCCCCGGAAAAGACCGGGACGAGCAGGAAAAGTGCGATCCACACAGACTGGGAGATATGGAACTCCTCTCTTACCATGGAAAAACAAAATACCAGAACCCTAATAATTATTCAAGACAATTTGGATTATGAAACTATCTTCCGTCAAGGAGCGTTATCTGAATCGGGGGATAGGCTTTCTCCCGCGAGTGAGGGCAAGAATTTACCCCATCAAGAGAAAGAGTCTCCTTTGTAACTTTCCGGGTGGAAGCATGAACACGTTCAGGCATGTGTCGTTCGTCGTAATCATTTCTGTGGCGGTGGGATTGTCTCAGCAGACGGACAACGGACTTACCATTTGCCGCGTGAAGTATCCCGGCGGTGGCGACTGGTACAGCGACCCGAGTTCACTGCCCAATCTCCTCAATTTCATTTCAGAGAAAACGAATGTCATTGTGAGTGATAGGGAAGCGAGGGCCACGCTGGAGGATGATGAGATCTTCAATTATCCATATTTATACTTGACGGGCCACGGCAATGTCAGGTTCTCAGAAAAGGAGATCAGCCGGTTACGGACCTATCTTCTCGGAGGTGGATTCCTTCACGCCGACGACAATTATGGAATGGATAAATCATTCAGGCGTGAAATGGAACATGTATTCCCGGATAGGGCGTGGGTTGAGCTCCCCTTTGATCATCCTATCTATCACATTTATTTTGACTTTCCCAATGGTCTTCCTAAGATTCATGAGCACGATGGGAAGCCCCCGTCAGGACTGGGACTCTTCAATGGCAAACGACTTATGGTGTTTTATACAAACGAAACGGACCTGGGAGACGGATGGGAAGACCCGGAAGTACACAAGGATCCCCAGGAAAAGAGGATGGCCGCCCTGAGGATGGGAGTCAACATATTCCTGTATGCCCTCAGTCAGTAGAATGACAGATATCACTCAACGACTTTTTCGATTCCGCCGGAGAAAAATTGGAATCGATATCCAATCGTTTGCGTTGATCAGTCTTTCTGCATTGCTTGTAACGCTTATCATACTTGTGGGACTGGAAGCAATTTTCTGGTTCTCCATAACGCTGAGGTACGGCCTGTGGCAAGCCGGTATGATCCTGGTCTTGATCCTCGGCATCGCCGCCAGTCTTGGTGCACTCTTACTCCGGCGCGACAGGATCCCCCGCTACTCCCTGCCAGTCGTTGCCAGGGAAATCGGCCAGAAAGGATTGGAAAAAGAGGATGAGGTTCTCAATGCACTTCAACTTGAATCAACGGCAACCCAAGATGCTTTTTCCTCCCGCCAGCTCGCTGACCAGTTTGTGGGGCAGGTATCCACAACACTTGATAATCTGAAACCCACTCAGGTATATGGAAAGCGGGCAGCTCCACGATTCACAAAAGTCGCGGGGGGTATGACAATCGCTTCTCTCATACTCGTTGCTGCCCTTTACCCATCATTCCGGGTGGCTGCCGGGCACTGGCTCCATCCGAAAAGAGCCTACCCGGTGCCGCATCCATTTGAACTTGAAAGCACAAGCGGAAATCTGTATCTCATGGGGGGAGATGATGCGTTAATCAGGTTCAAGACTGAAGGCAAGATTCCCCACTCAATAGAAGTGGAAATCAGAGGACCGGAACGCGTGAGCTATAGAACACTTACACGGGATGACAGCAGCTATTTCACTGACTCTCTGACCCGCGTGTTCCAAAACCTTCGCTATCGTGGGTTTGTCAAATCAAGGCATTTCTGGGAGCCCTGGGACGAAATCTCCTCTCCCACCTACACGATTCATGTGACTGACAGACCTGTCATTGAAGATTTCCGCGTCACACTTTCACCTCCGGCCTATACGGGGATGAGCCCCACTTCCCAGGAAGGCAACGTGGCAGAAATCCGGGGATTGCGCGGATCCACCATCCAGATTCAACTTCGATCGGACAAAGCACTTACCCGGGCATACCTCAAATATGAGCCGGATACAGACGATAAAAACAAGACCAATGTCAAAATGGAGACAAATCGGAATCGTGCTCAAGGAGAGTTCCTCCTGGTGGAAGACGGAGTATTTGCGACCTACATCTTCGACGAAAGAAACGTCGGTAATCTTGACCCCATACCCTATCACTTCATAGTGGTAGAGGACATTCCCCCGGTACTCCATGTGCTCGAGCCCGCATCCCCCACGGAACTGGGGAGTGACTTCACACTACCCTCCCGTCTTCACATTGAAGATGACTTCGGCTTCTCGAATCTTCAGATCGTCTATGAGATAGAACATCCGGATTATGTCTCTTCTGGATCCGGGACCAGTTCCGCGGAGGAGAGCGATATCGTCAATATCCACGGCATTGATGCCTTTTCACGAAGGAAAACGTCGCAGGACGTTTTCTATCTCTGGGATGTGAGCAATCTGAATCTCATGCCGGAAGACGAGCTCCGTTTCCACTTTGAACTGTATGACAATGATGAGATATCCGGACCCAAGAAATCAGTCTCTCCCACCCTTCTGGCCCGCTTCCCTTCCATGGCCGACCTTTTTGCCCGGACCGTAGAGGAGGAGGAATTGATGGAGGAAAAAGCTGAAGATATGATTCAGGATCTGCAGGACCTGGACGACGTCTTAAAAGATGTGGAACTGGAAATGCTGAAAGACGAGAAGGTTAGTTGGGAACAGGAGCAGACGATCAAGCATTCCGTCGAAGAAGTAAGGGAAAAGCTTCAGGACATTCAAAGTCTTCGTGAAAGACTTCAAGAAATTGTTGAACAATCGGAGAAACACAATCTCTTCTCCGCCGACTTGATTGAGAAGTTTAACGATCTCCAGGAACTCCTCCAGAGTATTATGACTCCTGAGCTTGCCGAGTCCATGGAAAAAGTACGTGAGGCTCTCAAAAACCTACAGCCCCATCAGCTGTTGGATGAGCTTCAGAACTTTCGGCTCAACACGCAAGAGCTGGAAGCGCAGCTTGACCGGTTCATCGACGTATTCAGGCGAATCCGGGCGGAACAGACCGTTGACGAACTTGTCGTGCGCATGGAAAACCTGGTAAAGAGGCAGGAAACGGTGGTTGGGGAATTGAGCCGGAGTGACACCCTTCGGAATCTCCCCCGAGTGGCTGAGGAACAGGAGCGCAACCGTCGTGAGTTCGAAAACATCCGGGAGGTCATGGCAGATGCTTCCCGGAGCATGGAAACATTTGCGCCAATTCCGGCCGAGGATCTCAGGACCATGGCGCAATCGGATCTTACCCGCCGTACCGCTCGCAACTTGAAATCGGCCTCGAATTCCCTGAACCGTGGAGATTCTGCCGAAGGATTGGAGTCCGCAGCTGCGGCCAAGGAGAATCTTGAGAATATGCTTGGTCAACTCCGGGAAATCCGCGAGACATTCCGTGAACAGACTGAGGATGAGATGGTAATGGAGTTCGAAGAGATTCTGAGAAACACACTTTTCATATCAAAGGAGCAGGAACGTCTTCAAATCGAGACCAGAGATGCTCCAAGAAACAGTCCGAGGCTGGGTGAGATGGCAAACTCTCAGCAACTTCTCCGGGACCAGCTGGGTCAGCTAATCGAATCCCTGATGACGTTATCCCATCAAACTTTCGCCGTTACTCCAGCCATGGGAAAGGCTATCGGACGTGCCACGGCCGGAATGAATGAATCGCTGAAAAAACTCGAGGATCGTAACAGTCAAAGTGCTGCGGAGAATCAGAGGAATACCGTGGCGGCCCTGAACGAGGCTGCCCTTGCGACACTGGCGGCGATTGCCGACATTCGAGAGTCGGGAATGGCTTCAGGCTTCCAGCAATTCCTGGAAAGAATGGAGCGGATGGCAGCCCAGCAGCGGGGAATCAATGAGCAATCTCTGAAACTTGCATTTGGACGTCTGGCGGCGACAGAGCGAGAGGGACTCATGCGCAGGCTGGCCAGCGACCAGGAACAACTGCGGAAATCGTTGGATCAATTGCGTCGCGAAATGCGTGGCTGGCAGAAGAGCGGCAGTGATCTCAGAGGTATCCTCGATGAGATGGAAGAGGTTCTCAAAGACTTCGAAGCGCGAAAGGTCGATCGCAGAACGGTGGAACGCCAGGAGCGAATCCTGACACGCATGCTCGATTCCCAGAAATCGTTGAGGCACCAGGACTTCGAGCAAACGAGAAAGGCTACCACGGCTCGAGATATCGTTCGGGACGGTCCCTCGGGACTGCCGGAGGATCTGGGTCAACGTCGAAACATGGCCATGGAAGCTCTGAACCTCGCGCTCAAGTCGGGATATCCAAAAGACTATCAGGATATGATCCGTCGCTACTTCAATGCTCTTATCGAATCCCCCGGGTTGATAGATGAGGAGACAGGTGAAAACAGATAGTCTCTTACCTGTTTTGGTGTGGCTGATGGCAGGAACGGCTGTCGCTCAGCAGGTTGTTCCGCCTCTCATCCCTGATGAACGGAGAGCATTCAACAGAGCCATAAGACTGGAAAGACTGAAGCAATTCCAGGCGGCTGAAGAAATCTACCGTGCACTGCTGGAAAGGAATCCCAGGAATTCCCGGGCATATCTCCAGCTCAAGACCCTCTACAGGAAACTCGAGAGACACTCGGAATTGGAAAGACTGATCCTGAACCGTCTCAAGGTCCTTCCTCATGATCTTCAGAGCCATGCTGAATTGGGAGAACTCTACTTCGACCGGGGAGAAAATGAAAAAGCCTCGGAATACTGGGAAGATATCCTGGTCCGGAATCCCCGTTCCCAGGTGGCGTACCGGGTCCTGATGCAAACGTTTCTGCGCCATCAACTGTATGAAAAGCTCGATGACCTGATTCTCCGGGGCCGGAAGGCTTTCAATGATCCATCCCTGTTCTCGTCCGATCTTGGTCTCATATACAGAAGGAACCACAACTGGGAGAAATCAGTCCACGAATATGTGACCTTTGCTGTATACCACCCAAAACAGATTCAAACCGTTTCATCACAACTCCTGAGAATGTCAGACGATGAGGAGAGCATACCGATCATAGAGGCAAAACTCGTGGAACGGATTCCCGAAAGTGAGGATGTCGTTCGGAACCTCTACTGTGACTTTCTTTTCAAAATGGGAAGATATGGCGACGCTTTTGACCAGCATCTCGCCCTGGGAACGGAGAGGGATAGGGATCTTGACAGGTGGCTTCGCTTTGCCAATAACCTGAGGAAAGAAAGTCAGTTGTCTCTGGCACTGAATGCCTTCTCCACTGTTCTCAGGAATATTCCGCAAGGAGCTCACCACCGCAAGTTGACCGGCCAGGCTCTGTACGGACTGGCTCTTACCTACGAGAGCCAGATTCTTCCAACAGAAACGGTTCCTTCCCTCGGAGAATACTTCCCCAACAATTTCTTCTTCGAAAGCGACTTTCCTGGCGTTCATACAATCCACGCTCAGCCCCTGGAAGAGACGTTCACCCTCTACGATTCTATCCTGGTCTCGCTCCCATCAAGCACGTTTTCACCACAGGCACATTATCGCCTGGGGGAGATCAAATACCGCATTACCGAGGACTACGACGGTGCTCTTGAATCCTTCCGTTCGGCGTACGCGATGTCAAAAGACGCCGATCTCAAGCGCAGTGCCAGCTTTAGAATCGGAGACGTTCTTATGGCCAAAGGGCAGTTCCCGGAAGCTCTCGACTATGTCCACGGGCAACTGAAAGCCACCGGCTCCCCCGTTGAGAAGAACAGATACCTTCTTAAGAAATGCCAGGTTCTTTTCCTGTCGGGCGAGCTCGATTCCACCCTGTTTCACCTCAACAGGTTGATATCACTCCTGGACATCACGGATGATCAGCTTAATGATGCACTGGAGCTTCGAGGCTTCATTGAGGAAAACTACGTCCGGCCCGGAGAAACTGCCAGGCAGGCCTTTCAGACCTATCTTGCGGGGGAGCGTTTACTGAGGCAGTCCAAAGTCGCTGAAGCGCAGAATGTTTTCAAAGAGATCGAGGAACTCTATCGCGACGCGCCAATCTCTGATGAAGCCATCTACCGCCATGCCGAGATCGACCTGTTGCTGGGAAACCATGAGAGTGCCGTATCAACCTTTGCCTTCTTGAAGGGTTCTCCACTTGGTGATCGAGCCACTGTCATGATCGGTGAGATCTATGAACGGTACCTTGAGGATAAAGAGGAGGCGATCAGGTGGTATTACGCCGTCCTCGAAGAACACCCCGGGAGTATGCTGGCTGAGCCGGTGAGGTACCGGATCCGGGAAATCGAGAAGGCAGCGTTGGATTGATCCGGTACTTCATCCCAGTCCTGCTAATACAGATAGTGTTCGCCCAGAAGGTACTCATCCCAATGGATCTCGCTCAAAAGGATCATCTGAAGGCTTACGGTATCGCCTACTGGGTCTTGAAACAGGACGTGAACGTGGAATGGCTCCTCAACTATAGAGGCGGTTCCTTCCTGCTGGATCATCTTCCATCCATTCTCAGGGAATGCCGAATAAGAGGCGTCACCACAGAGGAAGTTTCAGGTGAACAGGTGGTCTCCATTTATGGCGAAATCGACGCCAGTAATATGGAAGTTGTCCTGCTTGAGAAAGCTCCCCGGATTGCCATTTATACGCCTCCCAACAAACAGCCGTGGGACGATGCAGTTACCCTTGCCCTTTCCTATGCCGAAGTGGACTATGAGACTCTATGGGATGAAGAAGTTCTTCTGGGACGGCTTGAGACTTACGACTGGCTACATTTACACCATGAAGATTTTACCGGCCAGTATGGGAAGTTCTTCCGAAACTTTCACAACGCAACATGGTACATGGAACAGCAGAGACAATTCGAAGCCATGGCGACACAGTTGGGATTTCCCACCGTGCCGGAAGAAAAAAAGGCCGCGGCAAGAAAAATCAAAGGCTACGTTGCCGGTGGTGGCTTTCTCTTTTCCATGTGCTCCGCCACCGATTCCTATGACATCGCGCTGGCGGCAGAGGGAGTCGATATTGTTGAAACATTGATCGACGGTACACCTGCCGACCCTGAGGCGCAGCAGAAGCTCGATTATTCCAAATGCTTGGTGTTTGAGAACTTTGGAATTATTCCCGATCCTTTCGTGTACGAATTCTCCGATATTGACCTCCCTCCCAGCGACCGTCCCACGTTCAGAGGACCGGAAGCCGACTACTTCACCCTGTTCAGCTTTTCGGCCAAATACGATCCGGTGCCCACCATGCTGACTCAAAACCACCTTGACGTCATCAAGGGCTTCATGGGTCAGACCACCGGATTCCGCCGAGATCTTATCAAGAAACACGTGCTCATCATGGGCGAAGTGGAAGGTGGTGATCAGGTAAAATATGTTCACACAAACTATGGCCGGGGCAGCGTTACGTTTTTTGGGGGTCATGATCCCGAGGACTATCAACATTTCGTCGGTGATCCCCCCACGGATCTTTCCCTCCACCGAAACTCCCCGGGCTATCGTCTGATATTGAACAATATCCTATTTCCAGCCGCTCGTAAGAAAGAGCGAAAAACATAACCACCGGCACCTGCATTTTAGCCACAGAGATCACAGAGCGTATACATTAATCCTAAGTTTATATTTGTTATGATTCTCTGTGTCCTCTGTGGTTCCATGGCAAATAGTGCAAGTTAGATCCTTGTTGACTTGATTCACCTATCCGCGGAACATACTTTTTAACAAGATAACAGGGTCCTACAAATGCTTTTATCCAAATCGAGTGAATTCGCCATTCAGGCCATGGCCTTCCTTGGGGGGATGGACTCCCCCGATCCGGTTATTATTGGAGAGATAGCAAGAGTATACGAAATCCCCAGACAATTCCTGTCAAAGATCACCCTGGTGCTCGTCAAACACGAACTTCTTAAGACCCACAGGGGTTGTAAAGGAGGAGTCACGCTTGCCAGGCCGGCCGAGGACATATTCCTCTCGGAGATCGTACTCGCCGTCTAATGACCCGCTCCTGAGACGGAGCCGTGCCTCTTTGGATTTGATGTCTGTACCGAGGAACGCCCGTGTCCCCTCCACCCACACTGGAAAGCGATACGGGACAGAATCAAACAAATGCTGGAAGACGAGAGCCTGGACCACTTCGGCAGGGAACTCCTCAGGTCGGGCAAGGGAAGATCCTCCGCGCACCTTTCCTTCTCATAACTCATTTTTGCGTTGCATCTTAGTAAATCCCCGTAGCTAATTTACAGTCAGAATGCTGTGCGAAATCTCCTACCATCCTGGCCATGGACACTTCGACATGCTGGCGCATGAGCACTTCTTCTACGGAAAACTGGAAGATTCGCCATTCATACACCGACGAAATGCTTGAGGAGAATCAGGCCCGACTTGAAGGCCTCCCCGTCTAGAGCCGTTGCTACATCACCGGTGAAGACCGGATTCAACGGGCAATTGGAGGTACTTCGAACGATCATAATGCCTTAATTTCTGCCTGAGCTCTTCGCGATCATTCCGTGATATTTTGAGCCTGTTGTCACCGTCAAGAATCTGAAAACTGTCTCGGGATTCTCGGGAAAAGACGAAGGACTTAAGGGAGGTTATTCATGTCTCGTGAGATCCACGACGTATTCGTAACTCGGACAATCCCTCTTGACGGAATTCGTGTTCTTGAGGATGAATGTGATTACAGGATTTGGTCAGGACCTGAGGACGGAAGTCCGGACCAGGCCACGATCCTGGAAGAAGTGAGGAATTGCCGGGTACTTCTGTCGCTCCTTACTGAAAAGATCGACCGTCCCATTCTCGAGGCGAATGAAAGTCTCCTGGGTGTGGCAAACTACGCTGTCGGTTTCGACAATATCGAAATAGAGACAGCCACATCCCTGGGAATTCCGGTGACGAATACACCGGGAATATTGACCGAGACGACAGCGGATCTTGCCTGGGTTCTCCTAATGGCGGTTGCCCGTCGAATTCCCGAGGCTCACAACTACACAATGGCAGGAAAATACAATATCTGGAGTCCCAGTCTTCTTCTGGGCGAGGACATTGGTCCGGGTCCCAGGAACGAACCCAAGACCCTGGGAATTGTAGGCTACGGCAGAATCGGTCGGGGAGTCCACCGTCGGGCAACAGGATTCAGCATGCGCGTCCTCGCCTATGATCCCTGGGCGAAGGATACCGTCCTTCAGTCAGAAGGGGTAGAATATGCCGACTTTCCCCACCTCCTCGAACAGAGTGACTTTGTCACGCTCCACTGCAATCTTACCCAGGAAACTCACCATCTGATTGGAAGGAAAGAACTGGAAAGAATGAAGAACACAGCCTACCTGGTCAACACGTCCCGTGGACCTGTGATCGATGAGAAAGCGCTGGTCTGGGCCTTGAAAAACAACAAAATTGCCGGGGCGGGCCTGGACGTCTATGAGGAAGAGCCGAAATTGGCGGAAGGACTTGCCGAACTCCGGAATGTTGTCTTACTTCCCCATGTGGCGAGTGCAAGCAGAGCCACCAGGGGTGAAATGGCAATCGTGGCTGCTCGCAATGCCCTCGCACTCTTGCGAAAGGAGCGCGCCCCCAATACTGTGAATCCAGACGTTTACGACACGGAAGCCTTCCGGAAACGGATCGGGTAGGGTGGCGCTGGCCCGTCCAGAAGATCGCAGTCAGCTCGAACTACTTTTTCGAACCGGCGTCGAAGCCGTCGACGCTGGGACCTCCACCGCACGCTTTCTGAAGACGGATTCCGGCTTCCTCGAGATCGGTGGATTCAAAATCTCCCGGCCTAACCTCAAAAAGATCTGGATTCTTGGCGGTGGCAAAGCCACCGCGGCCATGGCAAAAGTGGCGGAAGAATTTTTCCTGGAAGAGATGCCACAGGCCTTTGCCGGGGGAGTAATCGTGGTAAAAGAGGGACACGGCCTTCCTCTTGAGCATGTTCGCTGCCGGGAGGCAAGCCATCCCGTTCCCAATAGCCAGGGTGAAAAGGGTGCCATTGAGCTTCTCAAACAGGTGGCCGGAACCGAGCCGGATGATCTCATTCTCTTTCTCCTGTCTGGAGGAGCCTCCGCCCTGCTACCCTTACCGGCAAAGGGTATCCCCCTTGCCAGTAAGATGTCCATGACCCGCACACTTCTGGAATGTGGGGCCGACATCCACGAAATCAATGCCCTGCGAAAACACTGCTCCAGGATCAAAGGGGGGAAACTGGTCCGGGCTGCTCCCGGAGCCGTATGGGTCACCCTGGCTATCTCGGACGTACCCGGCGATTCACCGGAAACTATCGGATCGGGTCCCACTGTGGGAGACCCTACGACTCTTAATGACTGTTGGTCCATTGTCAGAAAATATGGCATTGAACGAAAACTGTCCCCGGAGATACTGGAACATCTGCAGCGGGAAAGTTCGGAAACCCCCAAGCCCGGTGATGAACTGTTTTCTCGAACGTACTACCAGGTTATGGCCAGAAACAAGGACGCGGTAAACGCTGCAGTAAAGAAAGCAATCGGTCTGAACTACCCGACCGTCCCGGAATCACGCTTCCTGTCAGATGACATATCTCAGGTCACCGAATTCTGGAAAAAACTGAAAGAGAGATGTGACAGGGAGATGAAAAAGCCCTTCGCAGCGATCGTTGGAGGAGAACCGACGGTGGAGGTCAAAGGTCCAGGAAAGGGAGGACGGAACATGGAACTGGCCTTGAGACTGGCCGGGATGCTGCCGGGGAAGTTCTCCTTCCTCTCTGCAGGAACGGACGGGACCGACGGTCCCACGGATGCGGCGGGGGCTTTTGTGGATGAAACGACCATTCCCAGGGCCAGGAAAATGGGAATGGAGTGGCATGAGTATCTCGAACGAAATGATTCATACCCATTCTTTGAAAAAATAGGAGACCTTTTCGTAACGGGTCCCACCGGGACAAATGTCATGGACCTTCAAATGCTCCTGGTACGGCAATAGAACATGGATTCAACCATCCTTCTTCCAGCGGCCGCTTCTATCGGCTTTGTCCATATCATCTCGGATCCCGACCCTTATTTACCCTTTTTCACGATGGCCCACGCTCGAAACAGCATTCATCACCATTCGCTTCGATATTACTCCGACGTATCCACTCCCGACGCGCCGCCGCTCTCCTTCTCCACCCATTCCTTCGTCTCCCGCTTCGCTTCGTCCAGATGCTTGGGATGTTCGTGGGCGTACATATCCTCGGGCATCCGGCCGGTCATCCAGGACGGATTCATCGGATAGACGTGAGGATTGAAGACAGTGGACCATAAATGCCATACGAAGACTGCCAGAGTTGCGAGCCAGGCCTCCCAGTAGTGGATGACCAGTGAGACATCGAGCACCCCTCTTGGCAAGAACTGGACAATGTAATTGTCAAACCACAGAAGCAAACCTGTACCGATCATGACGACCGTGCCCCAGGCCAGGGCCCAGTATTCAGCTTTTTCAATATAACTGAACCGCTTGAATTGGGGCGTTTTGTCCACGCGGCCAAGATTGTACAGGATTCGTTGCCAGAATTCCCTGAAATCGTGTACCCGTGGCCAGATGTCTTTAACAAACCTGCTTCCCCGCGGTGTGAAAAGGTAAAATACGTGCCAGAGAGCGGTAATCATGAAAACTACGGCCGCGTACCGGTGGACCGTTCCCCGAAATTCAAAACCTCCACTCCAGCCAAAGATAAGCGTGGAAATCCACGATTCACTGAAGCGAAGGGAAAATCCCGAAATGATGAGAACAATAAAGCTGATCATGAGCAGCGAGTGCTGCCACACCTCGCCAGGGGTCATTCGCCGGACCTGGGGCTTGGCCATGACCAGGCGAATCTGTCTGATGAGATCAATAACCCAGTGTATCACCATCAATCCAATGATAACAATAATGGCCGCGATATAGATCTTCTCAACCACGTCCGCAGCTGGAGTTCGAAGACCCTCGCCACTGATGCCATGAATGGGCGTAGCGGCTAGCTCGGCAGAAATCCCCGGATGACATTCTCCACACGTGGTACGAAGGTTACTGGGATGAATGGTTGATGTGGGAGCTGAACTGGGAAGGATCCTGTGAACTCCATGGCAGGAGGCACAGTTGGCAACCCTCACATCCCCAGCTTTACTCTTCAAACCGTGATAACTGTCAATAAACGTGACCAGCCGTCCCATGGGTAATCCGTACTTCTCATTCAATCGTGTGGACTCATGACACGGGGAACAGGTCACCTCAGCCACCCGGGCCCGGGATACCGGGGAACGTGGGTCAGAAGGAGAAATAATTCCGTGCTCCCCGTGGCAATCAGTGCATACCGGTGCATCCGTTTCACCTCTTGCGACCAGCTTCCCGTGAATGCCTTCCCAGAAGTCACTTTCAATCCCTTTATGGCATTCGCCGCAAGTTTTCGGTATGTTAAAGTGATTTACCGCTGACTCCCGATTTCCAGGCGAGAATATCCTGTGGGCGCTCCCTCCAGTTGAGTGACAATCATTACAGGTGGCCGCAACATAGATCCCCCCTCGTGTCGCTTTCCCGTGGATACTGTTTTCATACACCTCAACGGGATGGTCGAGAAGCAGCTCGTATTTCCTTGTCAAATCTAGATCTTCGTGGCAGATGCCGCACGTACCGGGCAGATTCACCGGGTGAACTTTCGACAATTTGGCAGTCGAGGGAAGAATGTCGTGGTCGCCATGACAGCTTGCGCATGACGGTATGTCCTCTGTCTCTTCCACTTCCAGTCTTCCGTGGATTTTGTACTCTTCTGATTCCTTTTCATGACAGCCTCGACACTCCTCATCTCCTACGAGTAACCCCGTATCCTTCCGGTGGGGCATCGTATCTTTGTCTCCATGACAGTCGAGGCAACCGATGTCTTCATGCGAAGAGTGAGAAATGTCTTCAGCAATAACAGTCTCGTGGGCTCCCGTCTCATGGCACTCAACGCAGGAGCCTTCATCGATGGGTTCATACTCCTCTTCCCCCTGGCCGTGAATGAACCCGCAAGAAAAAAGAATAATTGCAACGGTGCAGACCCATTGCCTTTGGATCTCTTTACCTGTCACCATTTGATTCTATTCCGGCAGGTGACCGAGAAACTCTTTGTACGCCAGTAAAGTTTCTTCAATCAGCTGAATGTTATGAGCCCCTCCGCTCCTGTCCTTTTCGATTTTCTGGAGGGCCTGACGTACCCTCTCAATCTTTTTTCTGTCGTCGACGCTCAACCGGTCAAAAGGTAAACCAGACATTTTCCCTGACACCTCCTCCATCGATCTTGCGGTCGCCTCCTGCCATTCTATGAGAAGTTCCTTGTATTCGGAATCGTGGCAATCGGCACACTTGTCTGCCCCAACCCTCTCCACCTGCCCTTGGGTCCCCTCATGACACCCACGGCATTCCACTCCTGCTTCGTACATAAAGTCCGGCATTGCCTCGGTGGCAAAATCGACCGAACCGCTGTAGATCTTGGACTGAATGTTGTGGCATTTCTCGCAGCTCACCTCATCCTGCGAATGGTGACACGAAAGGCACTCATCCCTTCGAATAACCAGTTCTCCGTGCTGCCTCATATTGGAATGGCACTTTGAACAGAGAAGTCGATTCCTTTCAATATGAATGCTGTGGGAAAAGGTAATACCAAACGTTGCAACATCGATTTCTTCCTGACCGTAGTGGCAGTTCTTACACTCGGAAGGAACCAATTCGCTATAAACAGCAATTTCGGGAATGGCTGAGGTGGAACCGATGAGATTTAGGGCTTCCGCCAATCTGTCGTGGGCGGCGGACAACAGTTCGTCCGAATAGGCAACATTGTGCACGAAATTCCCTTGCTCCACCAACTCAAAATTGAATCTGGCGTCGTTGACCATAACGAGGGCATTCTGTCTCGCCTTTTCCGATACGACGCTGGAACCAATATCTGCCTCCACCGTCGTGAAGGCAATTCTGAGAAGGTCTACTTTTCTGGCCATCAGGTTTTTCCATTGCTGGAGAATCCTTCCGTAACCCCCTCCGTGGCATTTTTCGCACGACTCCGCCCTTGCCAATGCTGTTTCCCCCATCTCAGCAAACCCGCTTTCGAGTTGATGGAAAATGTGACATCCCTGACAGTTCAATCCCTCATCGAACATGGGATTGGGGTGTGGCGGAACATCCTTTCCTCCCATTCCGGAGAATAGATCGAGCTGGGCGGCATGGGATTTCGCGTGACACGATTCACATTCCGGCATAATGCCGACACTCCTTGATACGGACTGATGAAGTATGATCTGATGACAATTCTGGCATTCCACCTTGTGATCCGTCACATGATTCCTGTGGATAAACTCTATATCACCGTACCGTTGAATCTTGCCAATTTCCGCATGGCAAACACTACACCTCTCCGGGGGAACAGTACCGTTCCCCACCTGCATGGGTCCGTGACACTTCTCACAGGCGATGTCGTGTTCAACGACATAGGAATGATCATATTTGACTTCCTTATCGCTGCCCTGCTCAGGCGCCGCGTGGCACAAGGTGCAATTGTCAATGGAGGCACCCTCGGGCTGATCCTTGAAGTGACAAAGAAAACAGGTAGACTCAGTTACGGTGATATGCTCGCCCTGAACAATCTGGGAATGACAGCTTGTGCAACGGAGCTTCTTCCCTCTACGGAGCTTGGTTAGATGGGGCCAGTGGTCAAAGATGATTCCCTCCTTGAACAATACCGTACCTGTGAGGACCCTCTCCTCATGGCATCCGGAACGGAGACAACTACTGTCCGTGATTTCCGCCCAGGGCTTACTCTTTTTGTATACCCCCGTAAAATAGTTCACCACCATTGAGATGGCCGTGAACTTTCCTCGAATGTGGGACTTGAATCCCGGGGGATAATGACAATCGACACAGGTCACCGCCGAATGAGTGGATATTTTCCAAGCCTCCACGTAGGGTCTCATGTAATGGCAGGTGGAACAGAAAGAAGGCTGGGATGAATATTCAGCGAACGCGTACAGGATGAGGAGCAGAGTGAACACACTGCCCAGTGCAATCCCAAGGAACTTCAGAAATTTGTTTTTTGATCTCATGGACATGGAAACTGGTGCTGAGAGATCAATCGACGTACATCAATATCCCCAAATACTAAAGAAGAGAAGTAAGAGGAAATGCGCTATACATAACCTCCTCCTTTCTGGTTCATCCGTCAAATCAACTTATTGCTTCATGTCCGGAGGATATGGGTGAGCAATTTCTTTTCCCCGGTTTTCGAATTCGAACGGTTTGTACGCAGGACTGTTTTCGTTATGGCATTGCTTGCAGGTTGCTTCGTTGGGGACCAGCAGTCCTACAGACTTACCCT
Source organism: Candidatus Neomarinimicrobiota bacterium (assembly GCA_036476315.1). NCBI lineage: Bacteria > Pseudomonadati > Fidelibacterota > Fidelibacterota bacterium. The sequence continues at coordinate 46,502 of JAZGBI010000074.1, forward strand.
CAACGGTTCCTCCAAAGATCGCCTTCATGACCTTCATGCTCTTGTACTCGCTTCCCGGGCCGTGACACACTTCGCAGCCCACCGCCTGTAAACCCTTCATCCGTTTGACTGCCTTTTTGGCTTCCTTATCGGCCTCCGGCGGATTCCAGAATTCCTCGTCTTTCACTTCGTAACCACCTTTGCCGTATCCGGTGACGTGGCAGACTATACACTCCGGTGCCTCGTAGGCAGGAAGCTCCAGTCCCCTTTCCGCGGCAATCTTGGCTGCCTCTTCCGTTTTCAGGGAGTCAAAAGCCTTCGCATGAACCCCATCGGCCCAAACCTTGTACTGCCCTCCTTTCTTACTGCCGGAATGACAGATCTTGCAGCCTTCGGAACCGATGTATTCGAATTCATGTGCCTTTTCGGTTTCTTGCGCCGCAAGCAGTGAAAATGCACAGGTGGCCAGTACGATTACCTTCTTCATAACCCCTCCCTAGTTGAAATCCCTCTCCCCATTTACGTGTTTCGTTCTGTCAATAATATCTCCCTCTGAGTTTATGACAGATGCATGGCAGAGCGAACACTGTGCCAGAGTATATTCTCCAAAATGGCCTGTCGGTGGTATCCCGTGGCAAGATCCGCATACCACGCTCCCGGGTCCGGTCCATACGGGAGTGGAATAATTCCCCGATATGTTGTTGTAGACAAAATTCCCGTGACAATGGACCGCAGAACAGGTCGCGTCATCCCTGTTCCAGATGGGCTCCACATTGCCACCGCCGGTTGCCGTAGTTCCAAATGTTATTTCTGCGGTATTATCCCAACCCAGATGACCTTCATCACGATAATCCACAGGAACCATATGGCATTGATCACATGATACAATGGCAAGGCTCGATTCCATATGTGCTTCATGAGCCCCTACCGATTTGAGAGTCACGTCGGTGCGGTCGTGGAGATCAACAGGTGGGTACGCATGGCCCGCCTCCCGGTCACCGTGACAGGTTGTACAGGTACCAATACCCACACTATGAACATGGCAGGAGCTGCAGCTTAATCGAGAACTTCCGCCGGACAGATCCTCCCCATGACAGAATTGACATCGGTTGAATCCCCAGCCGTTTGTCTTGAGAACTTGGCCATGGAAATTCCTACTGCCTGGATCTCCCCAGTCATCAGGATGCACGGGGGGTTCAGCGGGATCTGTGCACCTGGTGGAGAAAAACAGAATAGACGAGACAAGGGCAATACGCAAAATGACTCTTCCGTGATTCGTCAGGCGTGATACGGGATGACGGAGACTCAACATGCGTCTAGATCGCCTCTGAGAATTGTGAATCCATCCGTTACTCCCCATGGCACCTGAGACAGGAGTAGTCGGTCCACGGGTTATGGCACGCCTGGCATACCTCAGGGGCATCGAGGGCGGCCGATGAATGTAGTCCGCCATCCTCGAGGGCAAAGATGGTACCTACCCATCCTGGTAAATTGTGATCCATGGGCATAATCTGGAGATCCCCATGACATCCCTGACAGTCGGTTTGAACCTGGTGGCAGGATACGCAATCCGATATCCCGGACCGTGCATCAAATCCGTGGGACAGCAAATAGGACACCGGGTGAACCTTCGGTTCAAACTGCTGAAGTTGATGACAGGCGTCACAGGAGACCTGAGAATGACACACCATGCAATTCTCCTCCGTGACCTGACTTATCTCCATTCCATGCAGCCGCGTCCAATCCGATGTGTGGGATACAGGCCGCGATTTCTGGTGACAGTCCCGGCAGTCCTGACCCTTCCATAATTTTGGAGGAGCCAACCCGTCGTCGGAGAAAACGTATTCGTGGCAATCCACGCAATCCGGTCGTTTCGAAAGGTGAAGGATATGGGAGAATGATGGTCCCGGCCTCGGAGGCAGCTCAGGGTGGGTCTTCGGCTCGTCGGGACGGGTGTGGCACGCGGAACATTCATCCGTAGCCACGTCTCCATCATGACATTCAAGGCAGGAATCCTGCAGAGGTAAAAGGCGAACGGCAAGAGAACTGGCTTTCTTTATCCCCTCGTGACATGCGTCGCATTCAAGCTCCAGCACTTCCAGGTGAATCCGATGAGGAAAAATAATATGGTCCCGCTCCTGTCCACTGATGAAGGAGAGGAAAAGGACCATGACCAGATTCAGTCTAAAGTGTCGCACGGATCGTCAACCCGCCTCTTCCATCGTTCACATAGTATGGATTCTTGCTAAATACACCATAAAGTCTCACCATCACCATCGATAGGGGTCTGAAGGCAATCCAGCCGTACAGGCTGGTGGCACGACTGAGTTCCACAAGATCTTTGTAGCCTGTGGCGTTAACCAGAATGTTCCCCCCGAACCTCAAGGTCCGAGAGAGTGCCCGTGTAGCACCCAATCCACTTCCCAGAAGCGTTCTGTCACCCTGAATTCCGGCAAGAAGAGTCACATGATAACTCCGATGAAACAGGATGCTCCTGAAATACCGCACCGACGGATCCCCCAGGCGGTACACCAGCTGATTCCACCATGACGTCTCACGGGAGAGGGACGAGGTAACGCCCAGAGATGTCGTGGGTGACCCTGTTGTTCTTGTCGTCGCCCATGGGTACGGACTGGAAACCGCATACCGCTTGTGTCTCGCGCCTAACCTCACAAGATGATTTCCCCATCGGTAAGACATGAGCAATCGACCATGGTATAACACGCTATGGGTGAAATCCCAGGCCAAGGAGCCGGAGATCTTCACTTGCGAGAAGATTCTTGCATTCCATGTGGTGCCAGTATAGAAGGCTGTTTCGTTTGTTTCGCTCCGGGCCCAGGAACTCACCTCCAGGTTCTTCCCCGGTCCTCCTTTTCCCCACGAGAGAAAGAAGAACGATTTTTCCGCGACCTCCGTGTCACTGAAGTCCGTTACCGCAGGAACACCACCGAGAAATCTCAGAGAACCGAACCTCTCCGTCCGGAGCTGATATTCCCCGCCGTCTACGCGGGCGTGGATCAACCGGTTCCAAAGCGTGATTCTTCCAGCATTCAATGAATGCTTACGGATGGTTACCGTAGCGGATAGATTGTGAACGCGGAACGGATTCTGGAAAATATAGTTTTCCGATCCGTACTCAAAATGAGACTGGAGTTTCACCAGCCGCCCAAGCGTCTGGTGGTAGCTGGCCCAAAGCCGCCAGTGAGTTTCTTCTTCACCCCCAACCATATGGAGTCTGGGCGTCAGAAACGTGGAGGTGACTTTTACCTCGGGTTTGGCCGCCGAGACTAGTGAGGAAGCTACGAGGGCCAGGATGAAACCGTTGAAACAGGAATTACTTTGACGGGCGAGGTTTCGAATCATGACCTAAGGATTTCAAGAAGGAGACAGAAGGATAGCCCCTCATAGAAATTGAGGAAGAATCTGAGTAGAAGAAAGAATTATCCGAGCGGACTATCTTCTGCCTCCAGGAAGAAAACCATCCCATCACGAAGCTGTATCGTAATCATACTCCATGCAGGCACTTTCGCTTCAGGCCGAAGGCTTAAGAGACATTTTGTAGAATTCTTTAAAAGATTCCACTTTGGCGGCCGAACGATAGACTCCGCAAATCCGGCAGTCTTCAGATTTGCATCGTTCCCCTGTTTCTTCAAGATTCCAGCATACCTCTTCGCAGCTTATGTAGGCGGCACAGGCTTCTCTGTCATTCACTCCACAAGGTTTTATCTCCCAGCACGGTATGAGGGATAGCAGACGCCGAAGTCCGGAAATCGTTAGCTTATTACCCCCAATCTGTCGGCGAATGCAGGCAATCCATTCAAGATCCACCTGGGAATACAATCGTCGGCGTGTCTCGGTTCGATACGGAATAACAAGCCCCTTTCTCTCGTACAATCGGAGGGTTTGCGGTGATACACTCATCTTTCTTGCGATGACTCCGATTGTATAAACGGGGTCGTGGGCTTCAACAACAGCTTTGTCTGGATCAGAATTCATTGAAGAAACCTGTAGTTAGTTCTGTAGAAAAATTACAACTTTTGAATACACTAAGTCAAGATAACGTGACCGTGTTATCCTTTTTTATATCCGTGAATGGTATCATGTCTCACTACCCAATTTTCATTTTTCATTCATCAATTCCTTCCAGTTTCCTGATTCCCTGTTCCCCACTCCCTTGGTTCCATAGTTTCCCGATTTTCCAGCACCGTACTCACCGTCAACCAGTCATCAGTTTGACGATACCAATTACGTATCACGTCGGAGCGCAGTTGAGCAAAGTTGAGCAAAGTTGAGTAAAGCGAAATCCCGACGCTCTTTCGGGGCGAAATCCCGCCTGTCCCGATTATTTCGGGGATGCCCTCTCGGGGCGTCACGCATCATGGCCCATCTATCCTCCCAAGGAGGTCCTACGGAACACTTCTCCAATTCTCCATCCCTCCAATTCTCCACTTCTCCATTTCTCCCTTCTCCCTGTCTCCGGTTCTCAAATGTTCAATAATCAATCATCAATAGTAAATAGTCAATTCCAGCCCTCCATTTCTCCCCACGGAATCGGACAGTTCTCTACATCACTCATGGTGCATGAAGATGGAGAAAATCCTTGACTCCGCGAACAGACCCTCTTAATTTGAAGCAGATAACGAGGTCCTGAAGAGTGCTTTTTTCTAAATCAGTTGAATATGGCATTCAGGCTATGATCTACCTGGCCGAGAGGGATTCAGATGACCCTATTATGATCGGGGAAATCGCTCAGGCTTACAGCATTCCCAGGCAGTTCCTGGCCAAAATTGTCCAAACCCTTGTCAAGTACCGGTTGTTGACCGCATTTCGGGGAAGGAACGGAGGAGTGAAACTCGCCCGTCCCTCAAGCGAGATCTATCTCCCAGAAATCATCCATGCCATTGATGGTCCCCCGCCGGAAGAGGAACCATGCATTTTCGGGTTGGATGAATGCTCTGATGAACAACCGTGTCCCTTTCATCCTCGCTGGGAGGTCATACGGGAGGATATCGACGATATGCTTGGCCTGGAGAGCCTCGACAAGCTCGCCGAGATGGTAACGGAAAAACATACCGCGATGGAGGAATCTCTCAAGGCAACCTGAATGATATTCGTGAGCATAACACCAGACATTTTTTTTGGATTAAACAAGATAAGCAGTTCATTTTATCCCGCTGACCATGCAGGATCTTTGTCGCACGGCCAGATGAACACTTCAAGTCGGTGCCCGAAAGGTGACCCTCCTAACTCACCTGCAAGCACCCCCCAGCATGTACTTGCCAATGCAGTTCCGTCCAGAGATCACAATCTCCGCCTGGAACTGCGAACCCACGCGTCACATCGGGCACCGGCTTAACCTCTTTCTCTTCTAGCATAAGTCCTCTCCTTCCTCAGGATCGTTTTCACGACTTGTCGACCTGAGAGGGGCCAAAACACCTTGATTTCCTCTCCCAGGCGTGTAAATTTGAAGTCCAAAGCTTACCATCGGAGAAACCGTGTCACTGTATGAAAAGCTACGAACCTCCATGCAGAACTCCCTGAGGGCCGGGGACAGGGATTCCGTGCGCACCCTCCGTACCCTTTTGGCCAAACTGAAGGAAGGAATGATCGCAAAAGGGAGCGACCTTTCCGAAGATGAAGAGTCCCGAGTGCTTCAGAAGGCGGCCAGCCAGCGAAGAGAGGCAATCGAACTGTACAGAAACGGTGGACGCGAGGACCTCGCGACGGCCGAACTGAGTGAGTTGGTTATCATTGAATCCTACCTCCCCGAGCAGTTGACGCCGGATGAACTGGCCACCATCGTGGATGAGGTGATTCAGGAATCCGGAGCGACTTCCCTGAAAGATATGGCAAAAGTGATGCCCATCCTTATGCGGAAAACAGCGGGACGGACCGACGGAAAAATGGTTCAACAGTTGGTCAGGGAAAAGCTCACCGAATGACCCACACGTTCGACGTTCTGACATTGCTCGTCATGGCGGTACTGGCGATCATCGGGTACACTCGCGGATTTCTGGAAGAGCTCGGAAGGTTTCTGGGGCTCGTAATTTCAAGTCTTGTCGCCATCAGGTTTTTCGCGCCAGTCTCCTCCTGGCTCCAGTCCAGGACTTCCCTTGACGACGCCCTCCTGGCCGTGGTTAGCTTTCTGGCCATCTTTCTCCCCGTCCTTGTCCTTTTCAGGCTTCTGTCCGGGACTCTTCAACTGTTCATGCTTTCCCGGGGAATACGATCTTCCAACAGGGTACTCGGTTTCATGTTTGGCATTCTCAAGGGAGCGTTCGCTCTCATGATTATTATGTTGGTAATGGACATGGCACCCAATCCGGAATTCTTCCAGAACCTCAGGGAAAGGTCCATTACCTATCGCTACTTGACTCAGGGCCGCAGGTGGGTGGTTGGCGCGTTCGGCATGGAGGAACAGGTGGCGAAGGGAAGAACCTGGATGAAGGAAAGCGTGGGGTCCTTTAAAGGAACCGAAGATTGAAAATGGCAGGGATTTCACAGGATACCATCGACCATATCCGTGATACGTCGGAAATTCTTGACATCGTTTCCGACTATGTTGAACTGAGAAAGCGCGGTAAGAATTTTTTCGGACTCTGTCCATTTCACTCCGAAAAGACGCCCTCGTTCAGCGTGGCCCCCGATAAACAGATTTTCCATTGTTTCGGCTGTGGCGTTGGAGGAAATGCGATCACTTTTCTCATGGAATATGAAAAAATCAGCTTCGTGGAGGCACTTCAGAAGCTGGCTGAGCGGTACGGTATTGACGTCCAGTTCAGGCAGGATCGGGCCTCCAAGGAATTCTTCACTCATCTGTATGACATACATAGCCTCGCGGCAGACCTCTATCGAAAGAATCGCAAATCGGAGGCGGGTGATCGCGTGCGCCGCTATCTGGAGAAGGAAAGGGGTCTGACACCCGAAACTCTGGATCGATTCTCCATCGGCCTTGCCGGAAAGGAATGGGACGCCTTACTATCCGTTGCGAAGAAAAAGGGATTCCCCAAAGATGCCATGGATCGCTGCGGACTATTTACCAAAACCGACAAGGGTACATTTGACCGGTTTCGAAACAGGCTGATGTTTCCCATCACCAATCTGTCAGGACGAGTAGTGGCTTTTGGAGGAAGAGATCTGTCGGGCGAAAGCGAGGCGAAATACTTGAACTCTCCGGAAACGCCCATCTACAACAAAAGTGAAATTATCTACGGCCTCGCCCACACCAAGGAAGCCGTACGGAAAACCGGGGCGATGATCGTAGTGGAAGGATACACAGATTTTCTGCAGCTGTATCAGAAAAATATTCAAAACGTAGCGGCCACCTCCGGCACGGCTCTCACGGAGAAGCATGTGAATCAAATCCGGAAGTTCACCCACATCACCCAGATAGCATTTGACGGGGATGCAGCCGGAAGAAAAGCAGCCATAGCTGCAGGGTATCACCTGCTGAGAGGGGGACTAACCGCCGAAATTGTGGAGATACCCGATGGCTCGGATCCTGATGGGTGGGTGAAGGAGAAAGGACCCAAACCGTTCTTGGCGGCCGTCAAGAAAACGAAAGGATTGATCCAATTTCATCTCGCGAATAGCGGACTCGATCTCTCCAAACCGGCCAATCGGTCACGCCTGGCCAGAGAAATCGCCTTTGAAATATCCGGAATCCGCGATGACATCATTAGACAACACACCATCAAAATCCTGGCCGAAGAACTGGCCGTTGATGAAGAAGTGCTTCTTCGCATCACTACCAGTCGCACCCGGCGACACCGGCGAAAAGAGCCAGAGACACTTGAAGAAGATTCGTCACTTTTTTCGTCTTATGAAAGAGCCCAGATGGAGCTGGTTAAGCTGCTCGCCACAGGAGATCAAACGACCACACGTTTCCTTAAAGCGCATCTGAACATGGAACTGTTTTCCCATCCCGTGATGAAATCCCTTGCAACATACCTGCTCCAGACGCCTGATCCGTCCGGTGCTTTGGGTCAATTCGAGGAAAAACCGGACCGGGATCTGGCAAGCCGGATTCTCTTCGAAACTTCTCAACAGGAGGATTCGTCCCGTGTGGCCGTCGACTGCCTCATTTCCCTTGAAGAATCCCCCCTAAAACGGAAGATCACAGAAGAGCGTCTCAAACTCCGGGAGCTGGAAAGAAAAGGAAAGGATTCCTCGCCGGCTCTTCAGAGCGTCATGGACCTCCAGAAAAAGCTGGATGATCTCGAGACCAAGCGAACAGAACTGTTAGGTCATCTGTCGTGAATAACCTGGCCGTGTCATTGAAGTGTTCATGTGTTAAGGTGTTAAAGTGTTCAGGTTTTGAGCTCCGGTGGGCTTGTCCTTTGTCTTGTTTCTTAAACACATGAACACATGAAAACATGAACACTCTTATAGTCAGACTGATTCTGTCGCTCCTTTTCGTTCCCCTTTGGGCCGGAATCCAGGAAGAGGAGAAAGAAACCGTCAAGTACTTCAAGACGAAGCTCCGCAGGCAAGATATCCTGAAAAACGAAATAAGCTCGGAAGAAGCCAGGCTGGTCAACCATTTCAAATTGATTTACGACCACAAGGGTGAACTCATCAGTGCCGAGTTTATTCCCAACGGTGACAGGAGAAAAGAACGCGTCGGGAAAAGTGAGCTCTTTCCCAGGCCAAAGCCCCCCTTTCGATACTTTGAATCCTGGAATTACCACATGAGGCTACTTGAGAGCGAGGTGCCGGAAAACGAAGTTGGCGATACACCTTTCTACAGGGCCGCCTTTCAGGACACAACTCATGTGAAAACCGTCGAATACTTAGTAAGAAGAAATCGACTTCTCTGGACATTCTACGTCACCTGGGACGAGCAAATGCAGGATTCCAAGTTATCTCTCGTTTTTTCCACTCACCAGCCTCTTACAGCGTTGGATCCCCATTTATTCCATCCCACCGCCAGTGAGATGAGGCCTGGATGGGTTGCCGAGTTTGAGCACAACCGACTGGGGAGACCGGTGCGTGTGACAGTCCGTGACTCCACGGGTAACGACTACTACGCCTACAAATTCAAGCATAGTTTTGAGACGGTGACAGATACCACCAGTCCGGTCACCTACCGGCGCCTCCTATCCGAATATTACCGGCCTGACGGCACCCTCCTGGGGAGCCACCGGCTCACTTTCACGGAAGCTAACAGCCTGGTAAAGAAGGAGTTTTTCGATTCAGCGGGAAACCTGTCCGAATGGATTGAATATATTTACAATCCGAAATTGAACGAAGTCTCGGTGGTCATCCGGGACCCGAAGGGAACGATTCTGCACAGGGAAGTGATCCCACGATAATCAATCACAACCTCTTGGCTTCCTAACAGGCTGTGATTAACTTTGATTTAGAGCCATCGAGAGCCCACTATAACCCCAAATAAAAACCATTACCAGACCAAATAAGCTTGATTTATGACCATGAATGCCATATTATAACCCTGAATAAAAGCCATATTGTTCATGTATCGAGATAAGATTGAAGCATTAAGAACCTGGAAGAAGTCTGACCATCGAAAGCCTTTGATGTTGAAAGGTGCACGTCAGGTGGGCAAGACGTGGCTCGTGAGAGAATTCGGAAAAACGTATAGATCTTTCATAGAGATAAACTTCGAAAGAAATCCCCAATTCTCCTCGGTGTTCAAGGTTGATCTAAACCCGAGGAGGATATTGAACGAAGTCCTGGACGCCACGGGACGGGAATACAAGCCAAGTGAGACTCTACTCTTCTTCGACGAGGCTCAAGCCTCACCGCTGGCGGTCAAATCACTCCGGTACTTCTACGAAGAACTGCCCGACGTTCACGTCATATGTGCGGGGTCACTCCTTGAATTCGTCTTGGACCATATACCTACCGGCGTCGGACGTATTACTTACCTAGATCTATGTCCGATGACGTTGGGCGAATACCTGGTAGCCATAGGAGAGGAACGGCTAAGGACAAAGATTCAGAAACAGCCGTTGGACGAGGCACTCCCAGAAATTCACCACCACAAGCTTCTGCGACTTCTCCATCAGTACATGTTGGTCGGAGGGATGCCCGGAGTGGTGAACGAGTACGTTGCTTCGCAAAGCTTCCGCCGAGCCCATGAAGCTCAGCGGGACCTGCTTCGCACACTTCAGGATGATTTTGCCAAATATGCCAAGAGCCACCAGATGAAGTATTTGGATCTACTTGTACGGACAATACCTCTCCAGCTCGGCTCGAAGTTCATATTCTCTCGCCTTGGTGAAAATGTTCGATCACGGGATTTTTCTCCTCCACTGGAACTACTGGAGAAAGCTCGAATCGTCCACAAAGCAATCAATTCAAGAGCAGATGGAATTCCCCTTCAGGCGAGGCTCAATCCCAGGCACTTCAAGGTAATCATGCTGGATATCGGATTGACACAAAACCTGATGGGTGTGGATTTGGAGGAGTGGGTGACAGGTGGGGTTCAAAAACACGTCAGGGGTGGTCCTATTGCCGAGGCATTTGTGGGACAGGAATTGACTGCCTACTTGAATGCATCCGTCACCAACCCGTTAATGTATTGGCACCGGGAGTCCTCCGGCAGCACGGCCGAAGTTGATTATCTGGTGCAGCTAGGAAATGAGATCATCCCACTGGAAGTCAAAGAAGGGGCATCCGGCAGGATGAGGAGCTTGCACTTATTCTTGAGGGAGAAAAGGGGTGAGCGTGGTGTTCGAATCTCCTCGAAGGGATTCGGTTTTGACGGAAACATTCAGAATCTTCCCCTATATGCCGTTGAACGGCTGTTTGCCGGAAGACACAATGCCTGAGAAAAGCGAGCAGTCCAGACCTTTGTGGGCGAAGTGAGATAGCTCCAACACATGAGGGCACACGGCACAAAAACAAAAAGCCCTCCGATCGGAAGGCTTTTTTCTTACGAGGCCTTGTCAGTTCAGTTTAGAATTGAACGGCCAGCCCAGCATTAACGGACCTGGGAATTCCGAGGTACACTTCAGCATCGTCAGCCTTATGATCCTTATCGCCAAATGCGTTGAAATCGCTGTTATCAACAGCATCCTGGATATACTCGGTATCCAACAGATTGAATACATGAACAAATGCCTGCAATCTGATGCCACCCAATTCGATGGGCAGATCGTAGGTCCCATGGAAATCCACAAGATTGTAATCCGGTGCTTTCCAGCTTTGGGCCCTATCTCCAGAATCTGTTCGGTCGAAGGGACTCCAGTCGGCATAGTGATCTGCGTATACCTTGAGGACCAACTGAGCCGTCAAACCCTTGCTTGGAAACACAGACGCACCCAGGGCAAACTGAGTCTGCGGAGCATCACCAACCTTGATGTCTTTAATGTAGAAGTTGTATGCTATGGTTGAGTCAACACCCGCCACTGGACGGTATGTTCCTGATGCATCTTCCGTAGTTTCCCAATTGCCTAATGATAGTGCGGCATCGAGTCTGAACATTCTCATCGGTTGGAATGCGAGTTCCGCTTCCATCCCGGAATGGTTGGCACTAACACCAGTCAAACTGATCAGGCCCTCTTCACCGTCGGCATTTGTGTAATTTCGGGTATATGAACGATCTGACCAGGTTGTGTTGTAATAGTTGGCCGTCACGTTAACAATACCCATGGTGTAATGAACTCCGCCTTCAATCGACGTGAACTCTTCATTTTTGGGATCGTCGTTCAGAGCTCCAGATCCATCGTCGATCATGTTATCGAAGATCGGTACTTTTTGGACCAAACCGAAATTGCCGAACAGACTCACCGCATCAGATAGCCTGTAACTGGCGCCGCCCTTGAACTGGGTACCACCGATGGCGTCCGATTCGACTGATAATTCCTTTCCACCGCCAATATCGGTAAAATGATCTACGAATGAGTACGTTATTGTAGAATACCCAAACATACCGTAAGCGGTAATTGGACCAGTCCTATATTCACCCTGACCAAAAAAGCCCATCCAATCCACAGTATTCGTGTTGTGATAGGCAATCTTATCGCCCAGGACTTTCTTTTGGCTTGCGGGAGTGGTGTCAAAATCGTTGCCGGTGTAGGGATAGTAATCACCACCGAGCAGGTCACGGACTTCCCTCCAGTGGCCTATTTCCGCCGTCCGCCAGTCGACACCACCCTGAATTCTCAGCGCACTGCCGAGGTCATAATAGAACTTGGAGATAGCACCGATGGTCCACTGCTGATTAACGCTATTCCGCAAGATCCCTTTGGACTCTCCGGCCTCCTTTGGATTATCCTTCCTGTCAAGAGTACCCTCGTTTACAGCAACATTCCCATCCCAATTGGCAATTCTGGATGGGCCGGAATAATCCCACAGGAAATCTCCAAACGTTCCTGTTCCACCACCTTTACCGCCGGACCAGTACACGATGGACGACAGACGCATCTGATCACTGAACGTGTGGTACCAGTTCAGATTCACCTGTGGTTTGTGGAAGTAATTCTCCCGTTCGTTCAGGAAACCCTTGTCGAACCGGTCTTCCTTCTCACGTATGGTGTACATGGACCAATACTGCTTCCCATCGTAGCTGGAGCTGACAGTATTATAGTTTTCGTTATACTCCTGTCCAAATTCAGTCTCTTCGAAAGCGTCCAATCCGTCATCATCATAGTCGTCCAGACCATCAGCGAAGCTACGACTGATCGCTGCGATATTCTGTTTGTACAGGTTTTGGCCGTGTCGCTGGGGCGCACCCACTGCATAGAACTCAAACCGGTCGCTATTACTCAGAGCATAGCTGGCTCCAATGTAGTAGGCCCAGGCATCGGTCCAGGTGCCCTGATAATAGCCCTCTCCAGACTTTCGAACCACCGTCCCTGCCAAGGCATACTTGTCGTTGATCAATCCCGAATTGGCAGTAACGGTGGACTTCAAGAATCCCCAACTGCCCACTTCTTGCTTGAACCTGAAACTGCGACCAAAGGCGGCCGGGTCGGTGATGATATTCATGGTACCTCCGATTGAGGGAGTGGCCAGGTTCACCGCACTGAGTCCCCGCTGCATCTGGATAGTCGCGGTGGCGTCACCGACCCCATCCCAATTGGACCAATAGACCCAAGCGTTCTCCATATCATTAACCGGGACACCATTAATCATGATCGCCACATTTCGCTGATTGAATCCGCGAACGTTGACCCGGGCGTCACCGGCCCCACCTCCCCCCGCCGTGGCATAAACGCTCGGCGTAGTGTCGAGAATCAGTGGAATATCCCGAGAGCCGAGGCGAAGTCCCATCTCCTCCTTATTCACGTTGGTGAAGGCTACCGGTGTTTCCCGGGTGGCCCGGTTAGCGAGCACCTCGAGTGCGGACAATTCAATTATTAACGACACTAACTGGAAATCCACCGTGACGGATCCAATGGAAGGAACGTTGACGGTTCGGCTCATTTCCTCGTACCCGATCACGGATGCCGTAACTGTCTGAGTACCTGCCGACACATTCGCAATGTTAAACATACCATTGGCGTCAGCGGCGGCACCCATGGTTGTCCCTTCCACCTGGACATTCGCACCCGCCAGCGCCTCGCCTGTAGTTTCGTCTGTCACCGATCCTGTGATGGTCGCCTGACCGAACAAAGAGAACGGAACTACGAGCAGGACAAACACTAACAGATACAAGGTTTTCTTGTTCATATCTGCCTCCTGATTAAGGTTTTATTAAATGTAGGATTTTAATTGCTGAAAGCTTCCGAGGTCACGTGCAATCTTGAAGTCTCCCTCTCCGTTAAATCTCCCACGTCAAGCACCGCAAAGTTGAAATCTTCTCTGCTTTAATGCAACACTTTTTTGGTCCGTTTGGGGCCGGCTCCGGTCCCCGATGACTATTATTTACCACTTTTTGCCACTTCCCCGAATTTTCGTCAAGGGGAATCGGTAAAGTTTACTATATTTCGCCGGAGCCCTCCGACCAGCCTGTTCTACGAACAGGGGTCGGCAAGTAGCTCCCGCCCTTTTCGAAGGGTTTGCCCGCCCGCACAGCGTGCGGGGGGCTGGCCGGTAATCCGTTGGTACCAAAGGCAGAACTGAAGGAAGGCGAATCTTCAGGAAATGCCATGTTTTGTCTATATATTAAGATCCAGAAAGAGGGAATGGTTCTATATCGGAATGAGCGGGACGTGGAAAAACGATTAGTTCGCCACAATAAAAGATTGGTTCGCGCAACAAAAGCATACAAGCCTTTTGACCTATTATTGACAGAGGAATTCCCAGACCGAGATTCGGCGAGAATCAGGGAGAAGTTTTACAAAACAGGATTTGGTCGAAAGGTTTGGATGAGAAAAATCAAGGCGGGAAATCGTCGAATGATTCAACAGAACTGACCTAGCTTAGTCAAGGGCCCTTAGCTCAATGGTAGAGCACCGGACTCATAATCCGTTGGTTGGGGGTTCGAGTCCCTCAGGGCCCACGTAACATTTTGTCGTCCATCTCGACGAGAAATATACGAAAACGGGGTGACTTTGCTCATCCCTTTTTCTTACATCAAATATGAATAAATAGGCATATTTTGACCCAAAGTTGTCATACCTGAGACATACCGATTTTTTGAGGCCCCCGTTTTGGCGGGGGTTTTTTGTTGCGGATAGCTATGTGGGTCATAAATTAACATAGCGGAAAAGCCACTTGTATTGCTCGTTACTGTGCAAAAAGACGGGTCTTGTTTTTTGACTTATTAGATGATCTGAATCGTATTCAGGTTGTGGCGAAATAGCCGAAGAATTTCACTGGGGGGTGAAAGATGAAGGTGAACAAAGCAATTGTTCCAGCGATGCTACTCCTTGCTGTATTCCTACATTCTCAACCAAAAACAACAATAGCTGTCCTTAATCTTGAAGCCCAAGGAATGAGTACATCAGAAGCGGCTGTCCTTACG